>CALMJA010000026.1 GCA_937864295.1 uncultured Candidatus Altimarinota bacterium
GTTAACCAATTTTCTTTTATTATTTCAAAATTTATTTTATTTTCTTTGTAATGATTTTTAGAAAAAGTGGAAAATTTAATTTGTTTTAATTTTTTTATTAATTCATTAATTATTAAATATTCTTTACTATCACTTGATAAATTTCTTGAGTCTACTTCTTTTTCAGCAATAACTAAATCTCTATAATAAAATCATAAAATATTAGCATTTTTTTCTATTTTGCTAATTATTTTATTCATTGCTACTATATCAGTTCTACTTAATTCATATGAATAAGTATTTGGTATAAATAACAACAAAATAAGACTTGAAAATATTGATATAATTATTTTTTTCATAAATATGTGATTACATTTTATAATAATCATTGAAAAAAGGGGAAATAGCAGCTTTGAAAGCACTTGTAAATTCAGCTTCTCTAGTTAACATATCATTACTCCAAGCTCACATACTACCATTTTCACTTCTTATATCTGTTTTTCATGACAATTCTCACATAACAGGACCAAGTTCTAATCAATCTATATATAACATTTTTTCTACTTTTGATGGTACTTCCATCATTGGTGAAAAACCATAATGTCATTTTCCAGAGTTATCTTCTATATAAACAATTCAGCCTATATATTTTTTATCTCAAATCTCAGTAGTTCATCATTCTATTCATATATAAAAATCAGCTATAATTCAAGCTTTTTTTAAGTTTCTAGCTCTATTTTGTGCTCATAGCATAGTTTCTTCTATACTTAAAGGCATATCAGAAATATCTGAAGGAACTGATTCTAAAATATATTCAACATTTACTCAATCAAAATAAGGACACTCAGATACTCATTTTTTAATTCAGTCAACTTTTGGTGCTCTAGTAGTTCAAATAGCTATTTTCATAATGTTTTATTATTTTTAATTTAATGTACATCATTCACAAATTCAACCATCACAACTTCATCTATAAAACTCTCTTTTTTTAATTTCATCAGATATTACATCTCATAATTGAGTTTTTACTTCTTCTATACTTTTAAAAACTTTAAAGCAAACTGCAGGGTCAGTTATATTTCTTCATATATTTCTGCATTCAAAATTTCAGTTAGTATTGTTAATTTCTATTTCCATTTTTTATAAAAAATTATTATTTAATTTGTTCTTGTTTGATTATTTTTCAATTATCTTTATCAAACCAAAATTTGTATTCTATACCTCTTTCTCATTTCAAAACTCTAGGTAACCAATATATATCATCAGCCCACATTTTGTCATAAGGTATATCATTTAAATCAAACCAAAAAGGTTTTATTTCCTCTGTTTCTACTATTTCTCAAGTGTAATCATTTATCATAAATACATTTACATCTTGATTCCATTCAGGAAAATCACTAAATTCAAAATGAAGTATTCAAATAACTTCTAAATTGGTTTTTTCAATTGTTATTCAGATTTCTTCGTATGCTTCTCTAATCATACAATCTTCTATATTTTCATTTTCTTCTGTTTTACCTCAAATTCAATTTAAAACTCATTTTGCAAATCATCTTTTTTTCTCTCAGAGAAATATTTTGTTATCTTTTAAAATTATTCAAAGGGTAGTTTGTTTCATAATTTAAATAATTAGTAGATATTAAATTCATTTTATTAATTTTTTAAAATAATAAAATATTATTTTAATTTTATATATTTGCTCTATAAAATTCCATAAAATTTGCAAATACTATAGATTTTTCAATAGATCTTTCTTCTTTTGTTTTTCAATTTCTTACTTCAAAACTAGGAACTTTAAAATCTAAATCTTTAGTTATATTATAAAAATTATCTCTATATTCTAAAATCTCTTCTAAAGTCATTTTTCACATTCAAATAATTCTATCAGTTTTCATTTCATGTAATCTAGAAATTATTAATTCTAGAGGAATATCTATATAAATTACTTTTCAATTTTGTTTTAAATGAGCCATAGCATCAAGTCTAAGTGGTAAACTTCAAGATGTAGATAAAACAGTTTGAGATTCAAAAACTAAGCTTCTTCACATAAATCATTCTAGTTCTAAAAATTTATCATCTCATAAAAGTTCAAGTATTTTTTTCACTTCCTTATATGATAAATTTTCAGGAATTAATCAAGTACTTCTTAAATTTAATACTCAAAGAGCTTCTTCTGCTGTTTCTAGTGTAATTTTTTCAAGTATATCATCATCAAAATCACAAAAATTTGCTCAGATTTCTTTTGATAATTTTTTTCAAATTGTAGTTTTACCAGATCAAGGCATTCATGTAACAATAATATTTCAACTATAACTAGGAGATTGCATAATTTAGAATAAAAAAATACTAATAATATAATTTTATATATTATTAGTATTTAATTTTAAAAGTCAATTATCTTTTTGCAATTACTTCTATTTCTATTAAAGCATTTTTAGGTAATTTACTTACTTCTACTGTAGTTCTAGCTGGTTTAAGTACAAAATAGTTTTTATAAACATCATTTACTTTTTCATAATCATTTATATCTTTTAAATAAATAGTTGTTTTAACTACATTTTTAAGGCTTAAACCATACTCTTCTAGTAAGTATGATATATTTCTACAAGTTTGTCTTGTTTCATCTATTATTCATCAATTTACAAGTTGCATAGTATTTACATTAACTCAAATTTGTCATGAACAAAAAAGTAATTCTCATGCAAAAAAAGCTTTACCATAAGGTCAAATTGGAGAAGGCGCTTTAGATACAGAAAAAAGTTGATTTATATCTGGTTTTTCTTTTTCTTCATAAGCATTATCTTTGTTTGAAAAAATTAACATATTTATATATTTAGTTTTATTAAAATAATCTGTACAAACTAAGCAGGTTATGTAGTAAATTTTCATAAAATCACTACGGCTTGAAAATATTATAGACAAACAAGATTTTTCTCCAAAAGATTTTCTAATTTTTGCATTGGTGTGATATACTTTATTCATCAATGCTTTCTTTTTGTATTATAGAATACAAGCCAATCCATAAGTTTTAAATTAAAATCTTTGTTTGATAAAAATTCATATTTTCTAAAAAATTGTTCTTCAAATATTCTCCAAAATCTCTCTATTTTTCAGTTTGTTTGTGGTCTTCTTATTCTTGTATATTTGTGTATTATTTTTAGTTTCTCAAGCATTATTTCAAAGCTATGATATTTTCTAGATGATATGTGGTGAGTTGTAAATTCAAGTCAATTATCAGAAAGTAATTTTTTAATCGTTACACCTTTATTTTTAAACCATTTGTAAGCTCTTTTTAAAAATTCTGACAATGTTTTTGCTTTTTTGTTTGGTAAAGTCTCTGTATAGCTTATTCTAGTAGCATCATCTATAATGGAAGCCATATATTTCTTTTTATTCGGATTTTCTCATTTAATATTCTTTCTTTTATGAACATCTATATGAACTAATTCTCAAGCCATTTTTTTCTCATACCTCAAAATTTTATCTCTATTTAGTTTTCTTTGAATTTTCTTTTCAATTTTAAAAACTTTTTTGATCTTATGTCACTGGTTTGCTTTAATTGTACTTTTATGAACGGTAAAATCTCATTTTTTTCATCTTAAAATTATTTTTCTTATCGTGTTATAGTGAACTCTGTAATATCAAGCTAATTCTTCATAACACTCTTCTTTATTTTTTCATTTTGTAATTTTCATTTTCTCCTTATACTTTTTGAAAATTTCTTTTCTTATTAGTGGAGAAATTTTTGTCAGGCTGTGCATAGTAGTTAGCATTAGTAAGTAAAATAACTCTTTTTTATTCCGAGTGATTTTATGAATTTTTGCTTTCTACACAACCTGATTATATTTTACA
>CALMJA010000027.1 GCA_937864295.1 uncultured Candidatus Altimarinota bacterium
ACCTTTTAATTCTTTATTTAAAAGTTGTCTAACTTTTAAATCTAGTCATAGAGAATCTCTATAAGTTTTTCTATCTTCAAACCAAGTTGATTTCCATGATTTGATATAAGGAATTCTAAAAGCTATTGGATTTACTTTATGTCACATAATTTAAATGTGTTAATAATTATAATTAATAACTCTAATAATATCGGAGTTATTCTACCAGTAATTATTTATATTACTTAACTTGTAATTCTAATTTTACATTAGAAGTTCTTTTTAAGATTGGATGCATTCTTCCTCTTGATACAGGATTTCATCTCTTATATACTATTCATTTTGAAATAATAAGAGTTCCAATTTTTAAGTTTTCAACTTTTTGTGAGTCATTGTTTACAGCGTTAGCAACTGCAGAAGATAAAACTTTATATAATAAATCTGCTCATTTTTTTGGAGCGAATTTTAAAAATTTTAATGCTTCTTCTGCGTCATTACCTCTAACAACTTCAGCAACTACTCTCAATTTTTTCGGAGAAATTCTTAAATTTTTTCCGTATGCTTTCATAGCTTTATTTTTGGCTAAATAAATAAATTTATACCCCTCTTTCAGGGATGGTTAGATAAATCTAACCGTGGGCCTTTCTATTTCTTTCAAGCATGACCTCTAAATAGTCTAGTCATTGAAAATTCTCATAATTTGTGTCATACCATATCTTCAGTAACAAATACTGGAGTATGAACTTTACCGTTATGTACACCAAAAGTATGTCATACAAATTCTGGAGCAACAGTACAAGCTCTTGACCAAGTTTTAATTACACCTTTTTTTCATGATTCATTCATTGCAACTACTTTTTTCATTAGTCTGTCATCTATATAAGGTCATTTTTTTAAACTTCTTGTCATAAGTTGTTTTTTATAAAAATTTAAATTATATCATTAATTTACCTTTTCTTGTTCTTAATATCCATTTAGAACTAGTATTTTTTCTGCTTCTAGTTTTTCCTCATAGAGCAATTTTTCACCATGGAGTTTTAGGTCATTTCATACCGATTGGGTTATGTCATTCTCAACCTCCGTGTGGATGATCAACTGGATTCATTGATTTACCTAGAACTGTTGGTCTTTTTCACATCCATCTTGATCTACCAGCTTTACCGATAACAATTTGGTTATGATCTGGATTTGATACTTGTCCAAGAGTAGCATAACATTTTTTATGAACTAATCTTATTTCTCCAGAAGGCATTTTTACTTGTGTATATTTTCCTTCTTGTGAGTATATAGTACCAAATGAACCTGCAGATCTAATTGAAGAAGCACCGCTTCCTACTATTAATTCTAAATTGTAAATTTGAACTCATGTTGGCATGTTTCAAATTTCCATTCTATTTCAATTTTCAAGAGAAGTTTTTTCATCAGTAACAATAATGTCACCAACTTTTATATCTTTATGGGCGATAACATATCTTCTTTCCCCATCTTTATAACATACTAAAGATATGAATGCTGATCTATATGGATCATATTCAACAGTTTCAACTTTAGCTTCGATTCCTTTTTTATCAACTCCGTAGAAATCTACTAATCTATATCTTTTTGCATGACCACCTCATTGGTGTCTAACTGTAATTGTTCAAGTATTATTTCTACCTGAATGTTTTTGTAATTTTACTGTAAGTGCTTTATAAGGTGAAGAAGTTGTGATTTCTTCAAAAGTATTTACAGACATTCATCTTCTACCCGGAGTAGTAGGTTTAAATTTTTTAATTCCCACTGTCTTATTTTTAAGAACTAAATTATTTTGTAATTGTAAAATCTATTTTAGCTTTTTCATCTTTTAAAGTTATATAAGCTTTTTTACTAGATCTTTTTCTTAATTGTACTCATTTTTTAGCATACTTGAATTTTTCTCTAGTATGTAAAACATTAACACTATCAACTTCTACTCAATAGATTTCGCTTATAGCTTTTTTAATATCTATTTTAGTAGCATCTGAAGCAACTTCAAATACGTAAGTATTTTTAACTAAACTTAAGTTAGAAGTTTTTTCAGTTGTTATAGGTTTTTTTAATATTCTAAATAATCTCATATTTATAATTGTTTAGATTAAAATTATTTTGCTAAATTATCTAAAGTAGATAAAGAATCTTTTAATAAAACTAATGTTTTATATTTCAATAAATCTTTAACATTTAAATAATCAACTAGTATACTTTTAACATAAGGTAAATTTGAAGCTGATTTTTCAATAACTTCGTTTTTTGCTGGAATAGCAAGTAAAACATTTTTTTCATATGGTAAAGCTTTTAAAACTTGTTCCATATTTTTTGTTTTTACTTCACTAAATTCAATTTTATCAAGAATTATTAATTCTTTATTAGCAAATTTTGATGATAAAACTATAAATAACGCTTTTCTTCTTTCTTTTCTATTCATTAATAGTTCGAAATTAGCATTATTTCTAGGACCAAACGCAACTCAACCTTTTTTTCTGATTGGAGATCTGTTTGAACCCATTCTAGCTCTACCTGTACCTTTTTGTTTATATATTTTTCTTGTAGAACCTCTTCTATCTCATCTAGTTTTAGTATGTGCAACAACCATTCTATTATTAGCTAGTTGATATACTAAAGCTCTATGAACAAGTCCTTCATTTAGTTCTAATCAAAACACTGAAGAGTTTAATTCGATTTCTCAAATTGCTTTTCAAGCTTGATCAAATAAATTAGTTTTCATTAGAGTTTAACATTAATAACTAAAAAATAATATTTACGAATGAATTTCTTCATCCTGGAACACCTCATCTAACACCAATAACTCCAATTTCTTTATTAACTAATTCAACTGGAATGTTTTTGATTGTAAATTTAGTATTACCTAAATGTCCGTGCATTTTTTTCCCTTTATGAGTTCTTGTAGGTTTTCTGTTACCGATAGAACCAAGAGCTCTATGGAATTTTGAACCATGACTAGCAGGACCTCAATGAAAGTTGTGTTTTTTCATAGCTCATGTAAATCATTTTCATTTTGAAAATCATTCAACAGTAACTTTAACATCACCTTCCAAAACATCTAATGTAACAACATCTCAAACACTGTAATTTCCTTTTTCAGTTTCTGAAACTGGAAATTCCTTAATTTTAGAAAAAGAACTTTTATTAAGAGTAACTTTTCCTTCAGCTAATTCTACATTAGCTCCATTTGTTAAAACTCAAATGATTATAGCTTCATAACCATCCTTTTCTAGAGTTTTAAATCATACTACTCTAAGTTCAGGAACTTGTAAAAGAGTTACAGGGATAAATCTATCACCTTTAACAACTCTAGTCATTTCCAACTTAGTAGTTATAATTCAAGCCATATAAAATACAGTTTACAAATATAAAGTTAGAGGTTAAACGATCCCCGCAAGCGAGTAGTTTAACTTAACCTCTTTTAAAAAACTTTTCGTGATATTTCTAAAAAGCTCCGTGATTATATAAAAAAGTCAAAAATTGTCAAAAGAAATTTATTATTTTTTAGTTGTTATAATATATATAGGTAAAAGGTCTAGTTATTTTTTAAAAATTCTAAAATAGATTTTCTTTATTTTGACTATAAAATTATTTACTTATAATTAAAGAAATAATATTAAACAAGCAAAATGATAAAAAAATTAATACGTATTGAAGAACTTACACTAACTCTTGATGAAGATGAAAAATTGATTGAATGAAAAATCTTAAAAATACTAAATATAAAAAAAGAAGAATTATTGAGTTTTGAAATAGTAAAAAAAGCAGTTGATTCTAGAGATAAAAGTAGAATACTTTTTGTATATTCTCTAAATATAAATACAAATAATAATGAAAAATTACTTGAATCTAAAAACTCAATCTTTTTAAAAAATGCTAAAAAACATAAGATAAGACTTATAGAACCTTTTGTGTACAAAATAGATAAAATAGATAAATCTAAAATAAAAAATCGTCCAGTTATTATATGAAGTGGTCCTTCATGATTACTTGCTTGAACTATTCTAGCTGAAGCTTGACTAAATCCAATAATTCTAGAAAGATGAAGCGAGGTAAAACAAAGAGTTATTGATGTTTACAATTTATTTACAAAAAGAGAATTCAAAAAAAATAGCAATGTGCAATTTTGAGAATGATGAGCAGGAACTTTTTCTGATGGAAAATTATATACTCTAGTTAATGATCCTAGAAGTAAATATATATTTGAAGAATTTGTGGCAGCTTGAGCACCAGAAGAAATAATATATAGTGCAAGACCTCACATAGGTACAGATAGATTAAGATGAGTTGTTAGAAATATGAGAAAAAAAATCATTTCTTTAGGTTGAGAAGTGAGATTTGATACTCTTGTTACTGATTTAGAAATAGAAAATAATAAAATACAAAATGTTATTTTAGAAAACTGAGAAAAAATAAGAACTGATGATTTAATAGTAGCTATTGGTCACTCTGCACGTGATACTTATGAAATGTTATATAATAGATGAATTGAGATAAAACAAAAACCATTTGCAGTATGACTTAGAATAGAGCATCCAAGAGAACTAATAAATAAATCTCAATATGGTGAATCTTGTCAACATATCAAGTTGTGAGCCGCTAGTTACAAATTGGTAAGTCATGACGAATCTGAAAGGTCAGTTTATAGTTTTTGTATGTGTTCAGGTTGACATGTAGTTCTTGCTGCAAGTGAACCTTGAATGTTAACAGTAAATTGAATGAGTGAATACAATCAAAACTCAGAAAACTCAAACAGCGCATTACTTGTAAATGTAAATCCAAGTGATTTCTGAAGTGATCATCCACTTGCTTGAGTTGAATTTCAAAGAAAATGGGAAAAGGCAACATATGAATTATGAGGTTCAAATTTCAATGCACCAGCACAATTAGTATGAGATTTTTTAAATAGAAAACCTTCAACTAAACTATGAAAAATAGGCACTACATATAAACCAGAAATAACTCTTACTTCTCTTGATTCTTGTTTACCAGAATTTGTAATAGAAGCAATAAGAAAAGCTATTCCTATGCTAGATAAAAAAATTGCATGATTTGCAAATCCTGATGCACTTCTGATATGAATAGAAGCTAGAACTTCTTCTGTAATACGTATGTTTAGAGATGAAAATTGTGAATCAAATATATCTTGAATTTATCCAGCTTGAGAATGAGCTTGATATG
>CALMJA010000028.1 GCA_937864295.1 uncultured Candidatus Altimarinota bacterium
TACTTGATTTTATTTTTAATTTTTATAAAATAATATCTGTAAAATAAAATGTTCTAAAGGGGATTTGCAAGTGCAAATCTTTTTTATTTAATAATAAATAAAACTATGTTAAATGTAAAACAAATAAATCAAGCAATAACTTTGATTTCAAAAGAAAAAAATATTTCAAAAGAAAAATTAGTTGAAATAATTGAAGCAGCAATTAAAACTGCTTATAAAAAAGATTATGGTAATAAAGATGAAGAAGTAAATGTAAAAATTGACTTAGAAAATGAATCATTACAAGTTACAGTTGAAAAAACTCTTGTTAAAGAAGTAACTAATCCAGCACTTGAAATAAGTTTTGAAGAACTTGGTGAAGATGCTGAATGATTTGAAGAAGGTGATATTATAGAACTTGATGTAACAGAAGAAATTCAAAATGATGAAGATGGAGAAAGTTTTGGTAGAATAGCTTCTCAAGCTGCAAGACAAGTTATAATTCAAAAAATGGGAGAATCTGAAAAAGAAAAAATATTTGAATTATTTGAATGAAAAGAAGGGCAATTAGTAAATATAAAAATAGAAATAGTAGAATGATCAAAAGTAGTTTTTGATTATATGGGAAATCAAATTGTTTTACCAAAAGGAGAACAAGTTTCTAGAGATAATTATGTTGCTGGAGCTAGATTTTTTCTATATGTAGCTGAAGTTTCAAAATGAGAAAATGGTTCACCTAGAGTTATTTTATCAAGAAAAAGACCAGAATTAGTTACTGCTATATTTGCAGAAAATGTACCAGAAATTGGAGATGGAATTATAAATATAGATAAAGTTGTAAGACAAGCATGAGTTAAAACAAAAATTCTTGTTTCTTCAAATTATGATGAAGTTGATCCAGTTTGAACTCTTATTGGTCAAAAATGAATGAGAGTAAAATCAGTAATGGATGAGTTAGGATGAGAAAAAATTGATATTATACCAAATGTTCCTGATATGAGAGAAGTGATTAAAAAATCACTTTCACCAGCTGATATTATTAAAGTTGATGTAGATACTGAATCTAAATCAGCTATAGTATATATTTTACCTACAGAAAGAGCAAAAGCTGTTTGAAAAAATGGTTTAAATGTTAATTTAGCATCTAAATTAACTTGATATAAAATTTCTATTGAAGATATTGAAGCTTAATAAAAAAAGTTTGGATTTAATCCAAACTTTTTTTATTTGAAAAAAATGTATTTTTTTTTATAATCAAATTAGTTATTTGTTAATTTCGTAGATTATGAGAGTACTTTTTTTGAAACATGTGATAAATGTAGGTAAACCTTGAGAAATAAAAGAGGTAAAACCAGGATATGCTGCAAATATGTTATTTCCTCAATGACTTGCTGTAGAACTTACTCCAGAGGCTGAAAAAAAACATAAAGATAAATTAAAAAAAGATGAAAAACACAGAATGGAGCTTATAGAAAATAGACATATTATAGCTGAAGAATTAAATCATAAAAAGCTTGAATTTACAGTTAAAACATGAAGTAACCATAAAGTTTATTGATGAATTTGAGAAAAAGATATCATTGAAGAAGTAAAAAAGAGATTTAAATTTGAACTTACAAAAAAACATATAGATATGCCAGATGGACATCTGAAAAAAATAGGAGAACACTCTGTTTATATAAAATTATGAAAAGATGCAATGGCGAAAATATTTATAGTTATTAATGAAGAAAAATAATGTATTTAGCTATAGATTTATGAGATAAGAGGTGTTGAATAGCAATTACTGTTGAAGGTATAGTAATGCCTAAAGATATAGTTCCTAGAACATCTTTAATAAATGCATTAAAAAAATATATTAGTGATTATAAAATAGAAGTAATAGTTGTTTGATTGCCATATGATTTATACAATATAGATCATAAACAATTAGATAAAACTAAAAAATTTATAGAAAAACTAAAAATAATTTTTCCAGATTTGAAAATTGATAGTATTGATGAAAGATTTACTTCATTTGAAGCAGATAGTATATTAAGAACAATGTGAATAAAAGATACTTCTGGTCAAAAGGATGCTATATCTGCTAGTTTAATTTTAGAATCATATTTAAAACTTTAATTTTTTTGACAAAATTTTCTAAATGTGATTTAATTATTAGGTATTTATATTATAAAATAAATTTATGAAACAAATTAAAATTTTATTTACAATTTTTATATCATCATTATTTGTATCTAGTGCATATGCTTCAACGATTGAAAATATTCAAGCAGTAGATAGTAAAACTATAAAAGTTGCTGCATCTTCTGATGTTACTTTTTCTGATACAAAAGTTTATTGAGATGTTAAAGTTTTAAGAGATATTGATGTTTTAAGCGCTACAAAAGATGCTACAAATAGCAAAAAAGTAACTTTAAACTTATCATCAGAATTATATAAAAATTCTGCATATAGCTTAATTTGAGTTATGTGAGCTGAATGAAATATAGATTTTGAAATTGGAGAAACTTTTTCATGAGAAAAAATAAATCCAAATTTCTATAATGAAGAAAAAATTATTGAAAAAGCAGTTATAGTTAACTCAAAAACAATTGATGTATACTATAGTTACCAAATTACAGAATGATTATTTGAATTTAAATTATTAAGTGAATTAGGTGTTGAAAGTATTTCTTCAAAAGGTAATAATGTTTTAGATGTAAATCTATCAACAGCTTTATCAAAATCATCTTCATATATTTTGATGCTTGCATCACTTGAAAATATTGATGGTAAAGAATTAACTTTTAGTGAATCATTATATGATTTTTCTACTAATAGTACTTTAACAGATAAATCATCAAATGCTGTAGAACAAAATATAGAAAAAGTAACTACAACAGAAACAAATGCAAATATGGAAGAAGTATCTTTAAATGCAGCTGAAACTCCAGATGCAGGTGCTGAAACTTGGTTTGTTATGTTACTTACATTTATTTTCTCAACTATGTATTTTGTTAGAAATAAATTTAAAAAAGTATAATTAATAAAAATTTAAAAAACACTACAAATTTTGTAGTGTTTTTTGTTATTTAAAATTTATTGTAGTATAATAATATAGATATTAATTTATAATTTTATTTTGATGCAAGTAATAAAACCAGATAACATATTAAAAGATCAATTACTTCAAATAATGATTGATAATGAAGGGAGTGATATGTATATCACAGTTGGTACTTATCCTTCTATAAAAATATGAGGTGAAATAGTTAAAGTTGATGATTGATTAGAAACTTTTAAACCGCAAGATACTCTTGATTTTGCACTTTCAATAATCACAGAAGAACAACATGAAATTCTTTTAAGAGACAAAAACTTAGATTTTTCTTTTACTTTTTTAGAAAGAAGATTTAGAACAAATGTGTCTTTTCAATTATGAAATTATATGGTAGTTCTTAGACTTTTAACATCAGATATACCAAATATTGAAGATTTATGATTAACAGATATTTATAAAGAAGTAACTAAAAAAGGGCAATGATTAATACTTGTTACAGGTCCAACAGGTTCTGGTAAAACAACTACACTTGCTGCAATGATAGATTATATAAATAGAAATTATAATAGACATATTATTACTATTGAAGATCCTATAGAATATGTACATCCACATAAACAATCTATTATAGAACATAAAGAAGTAGGTAGAGATGTACCAGATTATGAGACTGCTTTGATTTGAGCGATGAGACAAAATCCAAATATAATTTTATTTTGAGAAATGAGAAATAAAAATGAAATGGAAATGGCTCTTAGATTATCTGAAACAGGGCACGTAGTTTTTTCTACTTTGCATACAAGAAGTGCACATCAAACAATTACAAGAATACTTGATAGTTTCTCTTGAGAAGATAAAAGTCAAATTAGAATGCAGCTTGCTGATTCATTAATTGCTGTTTTTTCTCAAAGATTGCTTAAAACAAATGATGGTACATGAGTTGTGCTTGCAAAAGAAATACTTGTAAAAAATGTTGCAATTGCTAACTTGATAAGAGAAAATGATTTACACCAAATTCCATCTGTAATTCAAATGTGATCAAGAGAGGGGATGCAATTACTTGAAACAGATATAGTATCATATATCAGAAAATGAATGATAACTGAAGAAGAAGGGCTTAAATTTTCAAATAATCCTAAACTTGTAAAAGAATCATTAGCATAAAATAAACAAAAAAAACAAGACTTTTAAGTCTTGTTTTTTTGTTTTTAATAGTTTAAATCTTAGTAAAGGTTAGCATCTGTACCAGTTATTGTTGCATCATCTAATAATGCTACAGTACCATCTGTTGCAGCAGCTATTATACCACTAGAAGTAGCACCAGAAGCAGTGTAAAATGTACCAGTTACTCTAGCTTTTTTAACATCATTTACTATAACTTGACCAGCTAATTGATATCATTTAAATTCTGGGTGAGTTAAAGTTGCAAATACATATTCTGCATTATTTCCATTTGGATCTTTAAAATCTTCACCATTTTGTCCAATAGTATCAAATTTAACTTTTCAAACTTTATATGAAGCAGTAGAATCTCAAATTTGAACTGATGTAGCAGCAACTCAGTTAACTACTCTATCTCATAAAAATGTAGCAGTAGTAGGTACATCATGAGTAGTAATTCTAGAATTATCATTTACTTCACCTATTGTAACACTATTTCTTGTAGAAGCAGTTTCAATAGCAGAAGCGATATTTCTTAAGTCAGAAGTAACTTTTGAATTTTTAGCTTCACCAGAATACCCTTGTAGAGATATGAAAGCGATTGTACCAAGAATAGCTAATATAGTAATAACTACGATTAACTCAACCAATGTAAAGGCTTTTTTTGTATTTCTAATCATTGTAGAAAAAAATTAAGTAATAAAATACAAAAATAAATTTTTAAGATTTATTGTCCTAAAATAGACTCGTGTATTTTATCTCTACATAGGCATTTTAGCAAATATATTTTATTATTTTACTAGACTAATAAGCACTTATATTTTTTATAATATTTTACAAAATAAAAAACAAAAAAAGCTAGATTTACATCTAACTTTTTTATTTTTAAACTCATTTTGCAACCTTTCACATTTCGAAAAATGGCATCATTATGGCAACTACTATAGTACCAACAAGGGCACCAACTATTACGATGATTACAGGCTCCATCATACTCGACATATTTCAAATATATCTTTTTAGTTCTCAATTATAATTTTCTCATACTTTTTTCAAAGATGTAGATAAACTTCAAGTTTCTTCTCATGTACTTACTACATAGGCAAATTCTTCAGGGAATAGTCTATTCAGATAAACTGATTCTTCATAATCTAGGTTTAATCAAAGAGATTTTGAAATAGTTAATCAAACTTCAACTTCATTTTTAATTCTTATAAGTTCTTTTTTATAAACTAGATTTGGTACTACTTTACTTGAAGTTTTAAGTGAATCAAGAAGTAAAACTCAAGAATCAAGTAGAATTGTAAATGCTTTTGTAAAATATACTATATTTGATTGTTTAACTACATAACCAAATATTGGCATTCTTGTTGCAATATTTGCTAATGCAATTTTTCACATATATGATGCATTTACCAATTTAAAAAATCCAATTATTGAAATTAAAATTAATAATAGTTTTCACCAATCATGAACTATAAAATTTGAAAATGCAACTACTTTTTGTGTAAGTCCAGGTAGTTCACTACCTGCTTTTGCAAAAGATGCAGAAATTCTAGGTACTATAAATACCATCATGAAAACAACCATCATTAATGTTAAAAATAAAAGAATCATAGGGTAAACCATAGCTCATTTTACTTTTCATTTTAATTCTATGCTTTCAAGTAAACTAGTATCTAGTTCTGCCAAAATTTTTCATAATTGTCATGTTTTTTCTCAAACTCAAACAAGGGCAGTAGTAAGAGGATCAAATACTTTTGGATATTGGTTCATTGTTTCATTTATACCAATACCATGATCAATATTATCTCTCATTTCAATTCATATTTTTTTCAAATATGGATTTTTTATTTGTTTTACTAGAATTCATAGAGCTCATTTTACATCAATTCATGAATTTAAGAATATAGAAAATTTATTTATAAATTGCCATAATTCTTTTTGGTTAACACCTTGAAATAGAGTTATTTCAATGTCTTTTCACCCAGATTTTTTTGATGCTCATTTATATTGTGCTCTTCTAGCATCTTCGAGTAGTTTTATGAATCTTTTATTATCAAAGTTTCAATACCTATCGTAAAATTTATTTCAAAACATATTTTTGTTTTATTAAATATTTCAATCTTTTGCAATGATTTCTTCAACTTCTTTCATAACAGTTGTATAATCTCATTTTTTATATAGTTCCATTAGAATATTGTATTTTATTTCCATTTTTTGATTTTTTTGTTCTACTTTATAGCTTTTTTCATTTTCTATGGCTTTTCTTAAGTAGAAATTTATTTTTGGATCTATATATCAATCCTTAATAAATCTAGTAGCTTCTTCTTTTAGTTTTAAAATTTCTCAAGTATAATATAGATTTTCAAGAGTTTTAATAAGTCTTTTTGTTTCTTTTTTTCTTCTTATTATTTCTATTTCTCTTTCTATTTCTTCCTTATTTTTTCATTTTAATTTTTTAATTTCTGCTTTATCAAGATGTTCTTTAGATTTTAAATCTTCTATAAAACTATCTTCATCTTTTACTATATCTTTTGTTAAATCTCTTTTTATTATTATTACAGAAACATCATCATCAAAATTTGAACCTCATCTAAATAATTTTACATCATTTATTAAGTATTCATATATATTTTTTATATTTGATTCATATTCTGAAACTATTCTAAATGATTCTTCCAATTTTTCTAAACCATAATATTCTCAATCTAGACTTTTATTTTCAATTAATCAATCACTATAGGTAAGTAGTATATCTCAATCATCAAGACTTATATTTTTAATTTTGATATCATCTTTATCTTTTACAAGTCTTATTCATGCTGCTAATCAACCTGGTATTATTTTTTCAACTTTGTTTTCCTTTTTTCTATAAATAAACATAGGTTCATGTCACATTCAAACATATCATATATTATTAGATTGTTTATCTACTTCAAAAAATATACTAGTAATAAAATTTCTTGATTTTAAATCTTGTTTTAATCAATTATTTATTTCAAAAGCAATTTCATTTAATTCTTTACTATAATGTTCTTTAAAAAGTTTGTTAATAAGAGTAATAATAAATCAAGCTCTTATTCAATGCCCAGTTGCATCTCATATAAAGAAATTATATTTTTTTGTACTTTCTTCAAGTCAAAATGTATCTCAAGAAATTTTATCAGCTCATAGTATTTTTCAGTATAAGTCATAACCAATCATTTTTTGTTTACTTATTTCTTTTACTAATCATCTATGAATATTTTCCAATTTTTTTTCTGCTAATTCATCATTAACTCTTGAATCTTCTTCAATTAATATATTAATTTCATCAAGTAATTTTTTTCTTTTTATGTTTTCTTTTAGAGTTTTATAAAAATTTAGTTTTTTACCTAATTTTCACATAAATCATACTTCTTCTTGATTTTCTTCGCTATCTTCATCTTTATCTAACCTTGCAGTTTCTCAAATTAATTGAAGTGCTTCATTTTTAGCATTTCTTCTAAGTTTTTCTTGTTCTTCTTTTCTTTGTTTTTCTATACTAACTTGAACTCTTTTTTTCTCTCTATTATAAAATTTTATAACTATAGAATTTTCTTTATTTTCTTCAAGAAATTTTTGAAGCAAATTCATAGCTTGAAGAGGTCTTTTTGTTCATATTAATAAATCAATTTCAGATTTAATTTTTGAAAATCTTACTTTAAATCTTTCAATCTCAGCAACTTTTATATATTTTTCTTCAAGATCATGAATTTTATCCTTTAACTTTAAAATAGTTTTTTCTTTATTTTTGTATGATTTTCTTTCTTTTTCTGCCAATTTTCTATCAGCAAGATTAGATCATTCTCATTCAAATTTTTCAAGAAATCTATTTAAAGCTTCTTTTTCTTTGTATAATATTTCATCAATTGCTCTTTTTGCGTTTGGCCAATCAGAGAGTGCAATAAAAACTTCTATTGCTCTAACCGCAGAATCAAAAGCTTTTACTTGATTTGGGTCAATTTTTTTCTTTTTATTTAAAAAACTAAACATATTTTTTATGTTATTAAATTAATTTTAATGCTTCCTCAACTGTAGTTTGTCACATTAACGATTTTATCAATGCATCTTGAACTATCGTAATCATTCAATGTTTTATTGCTATATCTCTCATAGCATTAGCACTTTCTTTATTTAATATTAAGGGTTCTAGATAATCTCAAACTATTAATACTTCATGTATACCAAGTCTTCATTTATAACCTGTATTGCTACATTTTTCGCAACCAGCTCATTTATAAAAAACTGCATTATCTATATCACTTTTTTCTAAAACAGGTAACAAGTGTTCATAAATCTTTTTTCTTTCATATTCTGTTATTTTATGTTCTACTTTACAGTTTGAACATATTCTTTTTCAAAGTCTTTGAGATATTACCATTTTCATAGCTGATGCTAGAAGAAAAGGTTCAACTCACATGTTTATAAGTCTTTGTACTGTACCTGCAGCTGAATTCGTATGTATCGTAGATACTACCAAATGTCATGTAAGTGCTGCTTCTACTGCTAGAATTGCTGTTTCCTTATCTCTGATTTCTCATACCATTATGATATCAGGATCTTGTCTAACTAGTGATCTTAATCATGTAGAAAATGTATATCAGATATCTGGTCTTACTTGAGATTGATTTACATATTCTATATCATATTCTATCGGATCTTCTAGAGTTGATATATTTAATTCTAGAGGATTAAAGTTTTTTAGAACTCCAAATAGGGTAGTAGACTTTCATGATCATGTTGGTCAAGCAACAAGCATTATTCAATATTTACTTTTTAGAGCTTCTCTTACTTTTTCAAGATTTACATCTATAAGTCATAGAGCTTCTATGTTTATAAGTGAATCATCTTGCTTAAGTATTCTCATTACTACCTTTTCTCAGTAACTTGTAGGTAGTGTAGAAAGTCTTATATCTATATTTTTTTTCTCTTTTTCGTAAAAATAAACTATTTTTCAATCCTGAGGTTTTTTATTTTCATCGATTTTAATTTTTGAGAGTACTTTCAATCTTGTAATAGCAGCAGAAATATGTTCTCTATCAACTTTGTCAATAAGCATAAAGTCTCAGTCTTTACGAAATCTTATCAATAAGAAATGTTCATGTGGCTCTATATGTATATCTGAAGCTCACCTATCAATTGCCATTTTGAATATGTTTCAAATATAAGAAACAATATCTCAGATTTCTTTTTTCAAAGGCAGGCTATTTATTGCATCTTTATTATCTAACATTTGTATTTACTATATTAATATATTTAATTTATTTTATCACTTATTTCATTTAAAATTAAATAATTAACATTGACTATGTTATAAAATTATTCATAAATAAAAAAAGACTATTTTAGCATAGTCTTTTTAAGGTAAATTTCGATTATTTTATCGTTAATTTTCTTTTTAATTTGCTCAGGAGTTAATTCAATATTTGAATCTTTTATTTCTTCAATATAAGTTTCAACCTCTTGTTTTATTTCTTCATCAACTATTTCAGAAATTCAAGAATTAGTAAGAACTTCTTCCATTATTTCTTCTTCAGTTGTATTTCAAGAATTTGATAATTCTCC
>CALMJA010000029.1 GCA_937864295.1 uncultured Candidatus Altimarinota bacterium
AGTTTGAATAGTTTGAATAACAAGTGAAACATATAGTTATGACAACCTAAACAGAATTACAAATATCTGATATGATTCAAATAATATAAAACCTATTCTTGTCAATCTTAAATTTATATTAAAATTTGAAAAGTATATAAAAGTATATATAGTATATATACACATTATATACTAATAAACGATATATGATTAAACTAACAAGAAACATAAACTGAAATACAATACTAGAAATAAACAATTCAAACATAAATCTAGTATATAAAAAATGAAATTTATATCTTTCAAAAAAAGATATTTGAGAATTATTTTGAGTAGAGAAATCTATTATAAAAGAAGTTTTAAATAATCTAAAACTTAAAAGTTCTATTACAAATTATGATAAATCAAAAGATAAAAATATAAAAATATATTCTCTTGAATCTATATTACTTATTTGATATAAACTTAAAAAATATAATGAAACAAAAATCATTATAAAATCAAATAGAATAATAAAAAATACTTATCTAAATAATTCTACAATTCTTGAAATATTCAAAAATAAATATTTTGAAATCAAAAACAAAATCAAAACATTGGAATTAATATAAAAAACTAAGACTTTAAAGTCTTAGTTTTTTTATGATTCTTTTCTAATTATTAATTCTCTAGTAGGGAAGGCCATTTCTAATCAAGCCTCTTTAAACTTGTCTTTTATTTCTAAATTTATATTTTCTTTTTGTTTTAAATATAAAGCTACAGAATCATTTACCAATGAAAAATATGTAGTTTGAATATTTAATGAAAATTCAGCAAACATTTCAAAATTTACCCTATATGATGCTACTGTTCATTCTTCAACATGCTTTTGCAATATACTTTCTATTATTCTCACTCATTCATTCATTTTTTGTAGACTTGTTCCATAAACTACTCATATAGAAAAATCTGTTCTTCTATTTTCTCTAACTGTAAAATTTTCAACATTATTTGAAATAATTACTTCATTTGGAATCAAAACTTGATGTCACATTTTATCTATAATAGTTAAATATGATAATCAAATATCTTTAACAGTTCAAGTAACTCAATTTATACTTACATAGTCTCAAACAACAAATGGCTTATTTAAAAGAATATTTATAGCACCAAATATATTACTTATACTTTTTTGTGCTGCAAAAGCAATTGCAAGTCATCAAATTCAAGCTCATGCAACAAGTGCAGATATATTGTAACCTATATTATCAAATATAGTTATGATTCATACTACCCAGATAAAAACTACAATTATTTTATTTACAAAAGGCAGGAGAGTCTTTCATTGAGATTTTATTTTTGCTTTTTTTGCTAAATCTTTATCAAAAAATTTATTTATAAACTTAGTAATATAAAAAACAACTACAAGTATAATTGATATAGAATAAAATTTTGATATATATAATTCAAAAAAATCAGGTAAAATAGCAAAATTTATAAATACATAAATTGCAATAAAATATTTAGTAACAGAGATAAATCAATAAAGAATATCTAAAAAGAAAAATTCTTCTCTATCTCTATCAAAAAATTTATTCATAAAATATTGAAATATTTTATTTAATATTCATATTACTCATACAGTTGTAGAAAATCATATTATTGCATTAAAATAAGCCAATACATAATTTCAATAATATATTTTACTAGAAAAATATTCTAATATATAATCATGACTAAGTAAATAATACAAAATAAAATAAAATATTCACACAAAAGTAAATATAATATTTCTATAGAGTCTTAGATATTGCTATTAATCTAATAATTTTTTATTTTTTTTCAAGAATTATATTTCTTTTCTAATTAAACTAAAATCTTCTGGTTTAGTTTCCATATTAATCCATACTTCATATCAACCTCCATGAGCTGTATCTATACTTTCTGCTCTTACATTATCAAATTTATATTCATGTTCAGTAAAAGTAGTTGTAGTTTTGTGTACTCAGTGATTTAAAGTTGTTTTAAACATTTTTTCAATTTTCATTGTAGTTACTCAACTTGGACTTACTATTTCTATTTCATCTCACAACTCAAATCTATTTTTAACTTCAACTCTAATCATTTTATGTTCACTATCATAATCTCTAAGAATTCATAAAAATGCTTTTGTACCATAACTACCATTTCTTTCATAAAATTGAGCATTTGCATTTGGATTACCAGCTAAAAACCCTGGTATATAACCTCTATTTGCAATAGAAAATAATTCTTCTGCTAATTTATGACTATCATATTTTTCACCTTTTTCAACCGCATTAACTGCAGCTCTATATGCAAGTCAAACTGATGCAATATAATTAACAGTTTTATTTCTTCATTCTACTTTAAAACTTATAATTCAAGCATCTTTTAATTCTTCCATATAATCAATTGCACAAAGATCTCTAGAATTCATAAGATATGTTCCATATGAATCTTCGTCTATTTCCATTATATCTCCTGGTCTTTCTTTTTCTTCTAGGTAAAAATTACCTGTTAATTCTTCATAATCTTCTGGTCTACCTGTAACAGTTTCTAATTCTGCTTCTGATTTATCATCTTTAAATACTTTAAATTCCCATCTACAACTATGACTACAAGTTCATTGATTTGGATCTCTATTACTTAGGTAATTTGAAATTAAACATCTACCACTGTAAGCCATACAAATTGCACCATGAACAAAAGCTTCAAGTTCCATAGTAGGAACATGTTCGTGAATTTCTTTCATCTCTTTTATAGAAATTTCTCTACTTAAAATTATTCTCTTAATTCATAGAGTAGCCCAAAATTCAGCTTGAGCCCAATTTGTGTTATTTGCTTGAACTGATAAATGAATTTCTACATCTGGAAATTCTTTTCTAACTAGATATATAAGTCCTGGATCTGCCATAATAAAAGCATCAGGTCCCATTTCAACCATTTTTTTAAATTGAGCTAAAAATGGTTTAATTTTTACGTTATGAGCGTAAATATTTGCAGTAAAATATATTTTTTTACCAAGTGAATGAGCATAATCAGTTGCTTCTTTTAATGTTTCCATTATAAAAGCATTTGTTCTAGCTCTAAGAGAGAACATAGGAGCACCTACATAAGTTGCATCAGCTCAATAAGCATAAGCAAATTTAAGTTTTTCCATATCTCAAGCTGGCATTAACAGCTCCAATTTTTGATTCATAATCCTAAAAATATTTTATAAGATAAAATACTAATCTACTAAACATAGATTTAGCATAAATAGAGTCAACAAAGATTATTTTTATATAATTTTTGTATCTTATATTTAACTAGTTCCAAACTAGCCCTTTTCAGTTTTCTAAAAAGCCACTTTATTGTATTTAAAATAAATAAATATCAAGTATTTTTTGTAAATAATCAACTCCAATTTTTATAAATAAATGTAAAAATGCTTTTAATAGTTATAATGTAATTAATTATTTTTTTATAAAAAATATGAACAAAAATAAAAGACTTCAAAATATACAAAAAAAATTGAAACAATATGTAGATAACTACAAAAAAATCATTAGAAATACAAAAAAATCAACTAAGAAAATAGAAAAAACTACAAATAAAATATGGTTAAAAAATATGACATATTTTAAAATTATAGTTTCTACTTTAGTTTTTTTAGTAGTTGTATTTTTTGTATCTAATTCATTTTTAAAAAAAGATGTAATTGAAACAATAGATTCTAAAACAAATAAAAATACAATCATTAAAATAAATGAAAAACTTATAGATAATACTCTGTATTTAAATAATGAAAGTCATAAACTACTTAGTGTAAATATAACTAATATATGATGAGAATCTATAAACTTAATAAATGAAACAAACTCCACTATTAAAAAACTAGATATAAATTATTGTAGTTTAAAACTAACAGATTATACAAAAGAATTGGATGTATTAACTACAAATGAAACTACATTAAATAGATGAGAAACAAGTGAGTTATTTTTTGAACTAAATTCAAACGATTACAATGATTCTTGAATGATGGAAATATATTTAAACTGTGCCAAAAATCTAAAAACAAACGAAAAATACTCAAGTAAAATAAATTTTGACTACAAAAAAATATATTTAAAAGAAAAAAATATTTTACTATTAAATACAACTCTTATACCAATAGCAAAAGAATTTAGTAATTTTTACAACATATATTCAAACGATTGAAATAAAGTAAAATATATGTCGTCTATCTTTAGATCTGATTTAAGAAGCTATAAAGACTTAGACTTAACTAATAAAGT
>CALMJA010000030.1 GCA_937864295.1 uncultured Candidatus Altimarinota bacterium
TGGAAGATTATGTTAATTATTATTTTAAAGAAGAAGATAAAATTATTCAGAAAGTTTGTGTTGGATTTGTTATAAATAAAAAGCAAAGTAAAAATATTCTTGATTGATTGATAAAAAAACATCCATTACTATTTATTATAGGTAAGAAAATTTTAGATAAAAATTGATTTCCTATACATACAATAAAATGAGTTGATGAAGATTATAATTGACATTTATATAGTCAAATAACACAAGATTTATATATAGGTTCAATTTTTATTGATAAAGTTTTAGAAAAATTTGTAACTAAATATACATCATTAGACTTGGCTAAAGAACTTATGCAAAATAATTTATGTGAATTAGATGATGAGAAGTTTATAAGTAATATGTTTGAAAATTATTATAATTGAAATTATTTAGAATTTAATTTTTTATCTATCCCTTTTATAGAAAAATTATTTAGAAAATTAAATGAAATGTTAGGTCTTACAATTATAAATTATAAAGATGATAAGATTGAATATAAGTCTCTAGATTATCTAATTAGCAGTTGAGTTATAAAAAATTTATTTAGGTCAAGATGAGAAGATTTTGAATTATATTTTAGATTAGTTTTAACTATGGTTGAAGGTTGGAATTTAAGAAATAATTTAGCACATGGTATTGAATTAAATCATTTTTATGATAAAAATATTTCAAATAGATTATTTCATATATTACTTTGTTTTTCTTTAATAAGAATTGTTGAATTAAATAATAACTAAATAAATATTATGGATAAAATATTTTTAGCATTTTGATGAAGAAGAGATGAAAATAAAGATATAGATAAGATTATTATAAAAGATAATCTTATCTTATTAAATTTAGAAAAATTTGATAAGGAAGAGTTAAATAGTTATTTAATAGAACAAGAAATCGCATTACCTTATAATCATATAAATAAAATAATAGAATATGATGAAAAAACAATGCCATCTTGGTGAATTATATATGAGTTTGAAGAAGAAGATTATAGTAGTTTTTTATTTATTTTAGAGTTATTTTTTAATACTTATTTAAGTCCATTATTTCAATTTTATAGATGAGGATTTGAAAAGTTGGAATATAATTATCTTAATACTTTTGATGATTGATATTTATTAGAAATAGATATAAACAAATTATTTGATTTTTTATATAATTTTAAGTGAATAATTAATTATTCTTATTGGTTAAGACCAAGAATATATGATTGGGTAAAGAGTAATAATAATGAAGCTTTTAGACTTTATACTTGAATATGATTATATAAATCATTAAAAGATTATAATAATTGAAAATCAATAAATTTTTGGAAAAAAGAAGTAATGGAAATTGGTATATTACTTGAAACATTATTTACTGAACCTAATGAAAAGGAGTCTATATGATATGCTTT
>CALMJA010000031.1 GCA_937864295.1 uncultured Candidatus Altimarinota bacterium
ATATGCACTGGAATTAAATCCACTATGATGAAATCTTGATGATACTGATAATTTTTATGATTTTTGTATTTCATCATTTTTAGAAGATTATATATTGTGAGAGAAAGAATTTAATGAAGTAATGATAAGCTCTTTTAATATGTTATGAAAAATAACAAAAAAAGATACAGCAAAATCTTTTAGAATGTATAATGATTATATATATTTTTTAAACTATATAAATAAAAAATGATTAATAAAAACTAAAAATTATGATAAATAAATTAACATATTGATATATTTACAAATCTATCAATGATATAAAAAATTCAGATAAAATAACTATATATTATCTAGAAAAACATGATTATATAAAAAAAATAAACAGTGATAACTATTGATAGTAATTGTTATGAAATGACAAATAAATGTCAGATCTTTTTAAAAGACTATAGTAAAATCAATAGGAGAATAGAATATTTTTTTACAGATTATTCTTTTCTTTGAAGTATTATTATATGATTCTTCGGTTGATTAGCAGCTAGTATTCTGAATATATTTTTTAGATAAATAATAATTAAACTATTCTTATATAAAAATATAAATATAAATATCTATAATATTGTAAATAAAAGACACTAAATTTAAAATTTTAGTGTCTTTTATTTATTTTCAACCATCTTTTCATCACAAAGCAACTTTACTATTGTTTCTTAATGCTTGTCTTAAATTTACAGTTTATGATTTAATATGTATATTTTCAAGAGTTATAATTTTTTCTTCTTCAATTACAATACACTTATAAACTATATTATAACTTCTTAAAAAAATAACTAATTTAGTTTCTATAAAATCATTATTTTTAACATCTATTTGTCATATAATTCAAGATTTAATTTTAGATTCTGTTAAGGCTTTTAAGTCTCTGATAAATATTTTTATATCATTTATAAAATTATCAACAATCAAATCCTCATCATATAATCAACTATCTTTGTATCTACAAGTTTGAGCCATATAATCTACAAAATCATTCAGTTTGTTTTCTACATTGGGAGAATATAATATTTTATAATTACTATACATAAGCTATTTCTTTTTTATGAGTTTGTAAATCCACTCTATCTTGTTTTAATTGAGTTTTTAATTTTTTTCAAGTTGTTTCAATTTTTTTATCTAAATTTGATATTAACTCTTCTCAAGTTAAATACTTTGATGTATCTATTATTTTTGACATATATTTATAATTATTAAATATTTAATCCATTATAATTAAAATATCTTATTTGCAAAAGTTTATAAATTGGGAAAAGTTGTATTCATAATATTTTAAATATATAAATTTGTAAAAACAAAGAAAAAAGTTATAAATAAAAAGTAGCATATATATAAAAAAATAATTATTTAGAAAATGGAAAAAAATGAAAAAATGGTTGAAATATGTTCAGATATGTTAAATATATTTGATGAATTAAATTATAATATTTTTAAACTTGATATGAGTATAAAAAATTTCTATTACATTAGAAAAAAATATAATTCAATTGAAAAAGTTAAAAATAAACATTATACTAGATTCCCATTATATAAAGTTTTAAAATTTGATACTTCATATGATATATGCAAATACATTGCTTATAAATTGTGAATAAATATAGAAACGGAAGCTATAAGAAAATTAATTATTAAATTAACATCTAAAAAAATTATAAAAGAAAATTGATGATTAGTTATTAATGAAAAAATAAGTATATAAATTCAGATACTTATTTATAAATATAAACACAATTTTTTGCTGATTTTTCTACTTCTTCTATTTTATCTAAATATTTCTTCCACTTTTATTATTATAATCAATACTGCTATTATAATTTGAAAAAACATAAATTAAAATGGAAAATAATATACTAAAAAAATATACTACATGGTTATTAAGAATATTTTTATACTGAGCTATTATATTTATTCTAATAATAGTAATAGATCTGAATTCTAATAATAAAAAATTAGATGAAAACTTAAGAAATTTTATCAATATTTTTAGCAAACCTGTAAAAAATGAAAATTGAATGATTGAATAAATCAAAAAATAAAAACTCTCCTATTTAGAAAAAATTCTCTCCTATTTTTTCAAAAAAGACACTAAAATTTTAAATTTTAGGGGTTAATGTAAAAAATGTGTGCTATTTTTAGTATAAAAAATAGCTTTAATACTA
>CALMJA010000032.1 GCA_937864295.1 uncultured Candidatus Altimarinota bacterium
TGAAAAATTTAATTTACATCATTTTATCTATTTTTATATTTTTTTCAATATCTAATATAACTAGTGCTGATAAAGAATGATATATTGAAAAATTACTTGATTTAAACTATTGAATTGAAGAATATAAAATTCAAATCAATGATTTAGAATATGTATATTTTTATGATGCAAAATCACAAAAAATGTATGATAATTTCAGAACTGCTGATCAATTACTAAAAGATGAAATTATAAGATTATATAGATCATGAGAAATAGATTATTATAAAATGAATTGAATTATACAAAATTATAATTTATTTGTATATCATACAAATAAAATGTTTAACTATATAAGTATAAAAGAAGTTAGAAGTGATTTCAAAGAACTTGATACTGCTATATTAAAAAACTATGAATTATCTAGAAGCTACTATTCTAGAGCAAAATTATTAATTTTAAAATAAAAAAGAAGACTAATATTAGTCTTCTTTTTTATTTTTTGCTTGTTTTTCTTGTTTTTCTTTTTCTTTATATTCCTGTTTTTTCTTTTCCCACAATTGTTCTTGTTTATCTATATCATCAATTGTTTTATAAATTCTCTCTTCTACTTGTACTCTTGGTTTAGAGTATTTTTCACGAGAAACCGTAAGTATTTTTTCATATCTTTTAGCAAATACTTCTTCTTGTTTTATATTTGGAGCAAAAGTACTAGCAGAAAAAACTGGACTTGGCATACCATCAATCAATTGTTTTGTATAAATATTGTATTTTTTTAAATTCATCAAATCATCTTCAAGTATTTCTCAAGTTAATACTTCTTTTAAAATATTTGCATCATGGTAACCAACTTGAAATGAAACTATACTTCAAACATTTCAAAATACGGCTCATCTAACACTTTCTTGCATTTGATCTATATATTGATTTGCCATTACTAGATTTAATTTATATTTTCTAGCCTCACTCAAAATAGTAGCAAAACTATCTGTTGCGAAATTTTGAAATTCATCTACATAAAGATAAAAATCTACTCTTTTACTTTCAGCAATATCAGCTCTACTCATAGCTTCCATTTGAAATTTAGTTACAAGCATAGCTCATAAAAGTGCAGATGCATCTTCCCCTATTTTTCATTTTGAAAGATTTACTATAACTATTTTTTGGTTATCCATAGCCCATCTTAGAGAAAAACTATTTTTTGGTTGTCATAAAACATTTCTCAAAATAGAACTAGAAAGAAATTGTCATACTTTGTTAAGTATTGGTCAAACAGCTTCACTTCTTTGATTAGGTGCCATTTTTGCAAATTCTCATGTCCAAAATTTTTTAACAACTGGATCTTTTATTTTTTCTACTACTTTATTTCTAAAAACTTCTGAAGTTAACATAAGTGGTATAGAAATAAGTGTTGAATTTGGATATTCTAAAAGTGCCAAAATTGTGTTTCTAAGTATATGTTCTAGTCTTGGTCACCAAGAGTCTCAAAATATTTTTTTAAATATTCAAACAAGTCCTGATGCTACAAGTGGTCTATGTTCTGGACTTATGTCTTCAAGCATATTAAATGCAATAGGCCAAGAAGTATCACTTGGATCAAAAATAATAGTTTGATTTGTTCTAGATTTTGGGATAAATCCAATTACAGCTTCGGCTAAATCACCATGTGGATCAATAACTGCAACTCATCTTCATTTTCTTATATCATCAATAATCATATTTTCCAAAAGAGTAGATTTTCACATACCAGTCTTTCATAAAATATACATATGTCTTCTTCTATCGTTTGGCCCAATACCAAAACTCATATTAGTTCATCTAAAATTTGTTTTTCAAATAGGTGTTAAATCATTTTCTGGAACAACTTCATCACTTAAATCTGGATCTATAATTGGTAAATTTGAAGGTGGTTCAAAAGCACGAGAAGAAACCCAATTTATTTGAGGTGTTTTTACATAACTTGTAGGTAAATGAACAAGTCCTGATAATTCATTTGTAGAAAGTATATCATTTCAAGAAACTATTCTATTTTTTACATTTGATATTTCTTCATCACTTGTAACAATTTGATTTAGAGAAAAAGAATTTAATCAAAAATAAGAAAAAACTCATAAAGTTGAATAAATTTCTCTAATTGTTGATCTTCATTCTACTAATTCTTCTCAGGCATGAATTATATTTATACTTGTTTTATAACCAGAAAGACTTAATTTGTTTTTTAAAAATTTATTAACTCATTCTTCACTATCATCATTTTCTTCTGAAGAGTTTGATTCTTCCTCATCTTTTTTCGTAAAAATTGAAATCAATTTTCAAAATAAAATAAAAGGAAAAACTAGTATTTTGAAAACTATAAAATATTTACTCAAAAGTAATTTTTTAATAAAATCTGGAGATTTTGATGTAATTATTTTTATTATTTTATCACTATCTTTTTTCCAAACATTATCTCTTACAGGTGTAAAATTTACTTGAAAAGTATTTAGTGTATACTTACCTGTTTTAGACAATGATGATGTAATACTTGAAAATGGGTCAACCATATCTTTACTAGCCTCTTCCTGAAGTTCAGTAAAACTTTTAATTGGAAAATAACTATGTTTTTTTAATCATATTTTTCAAATTTGAATTTTTGAATTAGGAATTGATTTTAAATAATCTCAGACTTCAACTATTTCTACATTGCTATAATGAGCATATATTTGATTTGATAAAAAATTGGCATATTTTTTTGGAGATACTATAAAAAACCTGATTCTATTTGCTACTTTTGTAATTTCAAACGAAAAAGCAACTTGTTTATCAGATTGTTTTAATAGAGTAGTTTTAGAAAAATCTTCAAAAACTCTATGAAGTATAATCAAAATATGTTCAAAGACTCAAGGGCCTTTTAAATTATTTTTATCAACTAGTATTTCAAATACTTTTAATTCCATATTTATTTTTTATTAGTTTTTATACAATATATTTTAAGAGAATTCCCTTAAACAACATATAAAATACTAGAAATAAACTACAATTATATATTATCATAAAATATATTATAATACAAATTTTTTAGCAAATAACTTATGCTGTGTACATTTTATTCTTACTTCAAAATCTGTTAGTCAGTAATCATCAAAAA
>CALMJA010000033.1 GCA_937864295.1 uncultured Candidatus Altimarinota bacterium
GAATCAAAATATTCACTTTTAATTATATCATAAACAGTCCAAAATTTTGTTAAATTTAAATTTTCTTCATTACTATATATACTAGGTAAATTGTTACTTTTTAACAAGTCATAATTAAGTATTTTGTCTACTTGTAGGGAAAAAAGAATTCCTAATATAAAACTTGTTAAAAAAGTTATAAAAAATAGTCAGAAAGTATTTTTATTTTTATTTTCCATAAATTATTTTTAATTTTATTGTTAAAATATTAAATATATATAAATATAATTTTTATGACAAAAAAGACAAGTCAATAAAATATTTTATTCATTGTTAAAAAATTGTTTATAAATTGTAAAATGGCTTAAATAAAGCTTTAAAATATAATTTTATAATTTATGTATTTTTTTTATAAATATAAAATGGCTTAAACTAGGTGTTTTAACATTTTAACATAGGTGATTAATATTAATAATATATTATATAAAATATAAAGAATATAATTAAATATAAAAAGTATTTCACATTTTTGATTTTAAATAATAATTATGTTATTATAATAATATATATATTTATATTAATTATAAAAAATATGATTTTTGAATATTTAAAAAAACAAAAAAAAATAAAAGAAAAAATAAAATTAACTACAATTATGATTTTTAATCTTGAAATTCCAGAAGATCAAAAAAGTCTTTATATTCAAGCTTTGGATATTTTAGATGAAAATTGAATTGATAGAATTTATAATAGTTTAATTATTTTTATCAAAGATATTGAAATAAAAGAACTTGACCAAATTCAAAAAAATAATTTTAGTGTTATCTCATGAATGAGAAAAAAAGAAGCTGAAGAAAGAAAAAAAGAAATAAATTCTTTTTCATTTTTAATAAATAATATTTAATTATGGCAAATATAGAAAAAAATGAACAATTACCATTAAATATTGAAGGAAAATTAAATAAATTATCAGATAACTTAACTTCTGTAAATGAAGAAAGATTAGTAGATATTTGTAAGAATATTCCAGAAAATGATTTAAATAATCAATGTAAAAATTTGAATAAAATTTTTTGAGAAGAATTAAAAAATAAATGAATAGATTTTACAGTTGTTTTAAATAAATTAGAAAGACCAATAGGAGTTAATTAATTTTAAATATTTATTTTATATGTCAAATTACAAAATAGCAGTATCTAAAGACGGTAAAAGATATAATATCGTTTTTAAGGCAGAAAATGAAGCTGTTGCAAGAGAAAGAGTTCACAATGAGTGATACTCTATTTTGAGTTTGGAATTAGTTACAGATAAACATGATATTTGAGAAACATTTGTTTTTGAATGATATAAGTGATGACAATTTAAACATTGAAAAATAGTATGAAATGATATATTTAAGGCATATGTAAAGTTAAGAAAAGATTTAGAATATGATATTGAATATATATATTCTGAAAATGATGAAAATTTTTCTATAGAAAAAAAATTAAAAATAATTGAAGAATTAAAAGAAGAATATGATTTATATTATAGTTCTTGAAAAAAAGAAAAAATAGATGAAATAAGGGATAAAATTAAAAAAGAAAAGGAAGAAAATAAAAAATTAGAAAATTTTTATCTTAAAAAAGAACTAGAAGATGTAAATAAATTATTAGAAATTGTTTTATTGAAGCTTGAAAAAATGATTTCAGGACAATGAATTATAACAATTGATCAATTAAAAGCAGAAAAGTTAAAGATTATATATAATGAAATTATAAAATTAAAAAAATCTACAAATATTTCTAAATTAAGAGAAGTTTGAGAACTTGCTCTATTAAAAATATGAAATATAGAGCTTCAAGAAGTTGAAAAAACAAAAAATAAAGAAAATATAGAACTTTTAAAAGAAACAAATAAATTATTAAAGAAAATTTGAAGTAAAGATCAATTTAGAGAAAAAGAAAAAGATTTAGTATATCAATTTAATTTCTTAGTTAGTAATATTAGAAATTTTTTTACTGAAATTAAAAACGAAAGGAAAAAAAATAATAAAGTGGATAAAGAATCACATTCTTATATAAAAACACTTTTATATTTATCTAAATATAGAGATTACTATAAAGAAAATACTAAATTAATAATAAAAAATTTCTATAAATTCTTTTATGATAAAGAATTAAAAGAAGAATTATTTTTAACAAGAAGTGTTATAAAACAAAATATTGTTTTACTGAAAGCAAAAGAAAAATGATTAAATATATCATATACTTATTTAAAAAAAGGTATTAATAAAATTATAGATGCATTTATTTGATTTTTTCAATTATTAAATAAATATATTTTCTTTATAATTTTAATGTATACTACAATATTTATTATTTATTTAAATATATGATTTTATATTGATAATTTAGATTATAATTATAATGGGATATTTTATTTTTTAATAGCTATATTTATATATTTATTTATATATTTATCTAGAAGTTTATTTTTTCTAATTATTAACTTTGTATTTTTATTTTTTATTATTATATTTGGGGTAATTAATTTTTAATTTTAATATTAAAATGAGATTACTCCTTTTTTTTGTATCATTTATTTTTTCTTTTATATTTTATAATTTTTATTTACTTTCAAATTGAGTAAATATATTTTGAGATAGTACTTTTTATAATTTAGAAGTTAAAAGTATCTTTTGAAATTTACTTATAGAAAGTGTTTTTTTTATAATGATATGAATAATATTTATTTTGTCTTTTACTTCATATGATGAAAAGAACAAATGACTTGATTATAAAAAAATAGCATACATATTTTTTTATATTTTTTTACTTTTTCCATTTTATTTTAAATTTTTTGAAGTAAATAATACAATTTTTATATTTGTAATCATGTTTATTTTTTGAGATATAAGCTTTAAATATATATCAAATATAAAACATTTTCAAAACCAAAAAGTTAACTTAAGATATTTTGGATTAATTTTAAATTATTTAGTTTTTATTTCTGCAAATGCATATTTTTATATAGTAGACTTTTCTTATTTTTTAGCCTCTATTATAATATATAGTATTGTCTTTAACTTTAACGTACATAAAAACTATACAAATTATATTTCACTTTTTTTAAGTATTATAAGTTCTTTATTTTTGATTTATTATTTATTTTTGAAAATAAAAGAATTTTATATAGTATTAATTTAATTATTTTTAATATTTTTATATGATAGAATTAATAAATGATTTTTCAGAAGTAAAAAATTCAAATGTAGTTGTTTTTGTAGAAAAAAAATCAGACATAAATTTAATTAAATCTCTTAGCTTAGGGAAAAAAATAATTGATAAAATAAATAGTCTTTTTGAAAAAAATGAAAATTCTTTAATTGATTTTTATATTTGAAGCGAAAATTTTGATAAAATATATGTAATTTATTACACAAAAGATTCTAAAAAAGATATAAATTACTTTCTTTGAGAAACTTTTCCTAAACTTCCATCTAAGTTAACTATTTTAACAAATAATAATCAAAATATTAACATTTTGTTAAATAATTGTTTATTATCTAGATATAAATATCAAGAATATAAAAGCAAAAAAGAACTAGATGAAATATTTTTTATTGTAAATTCAGAAAATAAACAAATTTTTAAAGATAGAATAAAAACCATAAAAAATATAATATTAGCACGTGATTTAGGTTTTAAGCCATCAAATGAATTATATCCAGAAACTTTTTCTAAACTTGTAAAAGAAACTAAATTTAAAAATACAAAAGTTAAAATACTTGATTATAAGGCTATTCAAAAAAAATGATTAGGCTTACTAGAGGCTGTTGGTAAATGAAGCGTTAAAAAGCCACATATGGTTGTTTTTGAAAGGATTATAGACAAGAGTCTACCAACAATTTGATTAGTTTGAAAAGGTATTACATTTGATACAGGATGAATTCAAGTTAAACCAGGAGATCATATGTATGAAATGAAATGAGATATGTGTTGAGCAGCAGCAACTTTTGCTACTATGAAAGAATTAGATGAGATAGATTTAAATGTAAACATAATTGCTTGTATTGTTTTAGCGGAAAATCATATATCATGAGAATCTTATAAACCAAGCGATATAATTACTTCTTATTCTTGAAAAACAGTAGATATTATTCATACTGATGCAGAATGAAGGCTTGTATTGGCAGATTGAGTTAGTTATATAAGTAAAAATTATAAACTTAACAAAATTATAACTATTGCAACTCTTACTTGAGCTTGTATGGTTGCCTTAGGTTATAGATATGCATGAATTATGTGAAATGATGAAGAAATGATTTCTAAATTTTTAGATTATTCAAAATCTAATTTTGAGAAATATAATAGACTTCCTTTTGATGATTATTTTATAGAAAAGACTAAATCAAAAATTGCAGATTTAGAAAATTTAAATAGATCTGTATTTGCAGGGTCTACAATGTGAGCTGCATTTTTGTCAAACTTTGTCTTAAATGATGAATGATATACACATCTTGATATTGCAGGAACAGCTTTAAATTCGCTAGAACCATATGGTTATGCAAATTTATGAATGACAGGATTTTGAGTAGATAGTTTGTCTACAATATTTAAAGAATTAAAATAAATTATGAAACTTTGAATATATAAACATTATAAATGAAATTTATACGAGGTAATTTATATAGCTAAACATACTGAAACTTTAGAAGATTTGGTTGTATATAAAGCATTATATGACAGTTCTGAATTTTGAAATAATGCTATTTGGGTAAGACCTAAAGATATGTTTCAAGAAAATGTGGAAATAAATTGAGTAGTCTCTCCTAGATTTACTTATATTTGAAATAAAAGTTATGATGATATTTAAATTTTTTTTAGATTTAATTGCTCCAAAAAAGTGTTACTCTTGTAAAAAAGAGTGACACTTTATTTGTCCAGATTGCTTTGATAAAGAAATAAATTTTGCTTCTATATGCTATGTTTGTAAATGAACAACAAAAAATTATGAAATTCATGAATCTTGTAAAAATGGAATCTATTATGATAAAGTTATTATTTTAAAACATTATAAAAGTAAACTTATTTCTAAGCTTATAAAAGATGCAAAATTTTATAATAAAAAAGAAATACTAGAAGAAATTTCATTTTATCTTTATGATAAGTTTCTTTTAAATGTTAAGATTATAAAAACAAGCGATTTTTTAATTACATCTGTTCCAAGCCACTTTTTAAGAAAATTTGTAAGATGATATAATTCAAGTGATATATTGGCTAAAAATTTGTCTAAAATTTCACAAATACAGTATAAAAACAATATATTATCTAAAATAAAATTAACAAAACAACAATCAAAACTTGATAGAAAAAATAGAATTAATAATTTAAAAGATAGTTTTAGAATAAACCAATCAGTTGAGAATAAGATTTTAATTGTTATAGATGATGTTATTTCTACATGAACAACTTTAAATGAAGTATCTAAATTATTAAAGCAAAATTGAGCAAAAACAGTTATTTGATTAATTATTGCATCTGATTAAAAAAAGTGTTAAAATATATTTAATATAATTTAATATGTTTTATGGTTGAAATCAAAAAATCACATAATTTTTACAAACCAAATAATCCTTTAGATTTTCAAGAAATTGAAGAAACTAAGGGTTATTTAAAAGATATATTAGAGGTTGAACCATGTCCAAATTGTGGTAAAGATATGATTGCTTGAAAATGTAGTGATTCAAAAATGTGCTGATATTGACATTGAGAAGATTATTTTTTAGAAAAAATAGAGAAAAAAAGACAAATTTCGGAAAGTTTAAAATGAAATTGAGAAAAACACCAATTAATAGCATTAAATTGAAAAAAATTCTTTTATTTTGATTTTCATTGAAGAATACAAAATACAACAGCATTAATGGAGTTTGAAATAGATTGAAAAAAATATAAAGTAGAACTTAAATATGAAATTTTAAATAAAGATGATATAAAAAATGTATCTTCAATTTCAATTATTTGAGAAATCAAAACTCAATGAAAAAATAAAAGATGGAAAAAAACTTATTTTGAATATAAAGAATTAAAAAAATATATATTTGCCGTTTTAAGTGATTATAGATTTAATAAATTTTTAAGTGAACAATAAATTTAAAAAACTTGATAAAATCAAAAAATAGCTAAAATTAAAAGTTAGTATTTTCTAACTTTTTTTTAATGTCTAAATTTTTAGAAGTTATTTGAGCTCGTACTCATAACTTAAAAAATATAAGTGTAAAAATCCCTAAAAATAAAATGACAGTTATAACATGAGTGTCAGGTAGTTGAAAGTCAAGTTTGGCTTTTAATACTATTTATAGTGTTTGACAACAAAAATATCTAGAAAGTCTTAGTAGTTATGCTCGTATGTTTATATGAGGAATGACAGAAGAAGCCGAAGTAAGTGAAATAAACTGATTATCACCTACTATTTCTATTGATCAAAAAACAACTAGTAAAAACCCTAGGTCAACAGTTTGAACTATTACAGAAATTTATGACTATTATAAATTACTTTTTTTAAATATTTGAGAAAGAAAATGTGTAAAATGTTGAACTGTAGTAAAAAAAGACTCTATTGAGAGTATTATAAACTATATATCTGAATTTGAAGATGAGAAAAAATTTTTAATAAAAGCTCCAATTAAATGAGTTTTTAAAGATTTCGAAGAAGTAAAAAAAGAAGTTTTAGATTTATGATTTATTAGGTTTTCTATTTGAAAAGATGTTTATACTATAAATGATGCTTTAGTTTTAGAAAATGTTGATAATTTAACTATAGTTGTTGATAGATTGGTTAAAAAAGATTTTTTAGATAATGATTCAAACGATACAAAAAGACTTAAGGATTCTATAAATTTAGCATATAAAATATGAAAATGACAATTAGTTATTGATTCATTAACAGAAGAAAAATGATTTTCTCAAGTTTTTGTTTGTTCTAATTGTTGACATGTTCCAAGTGAATTAAATATATCAAGTTTCTCTTTTAATAGCCATAATTGAGCTTGTCCAGAATGTCATTGATTATGAGTTAAAAAGGTATTTTTAGAAGATAGAGTTATAAATTATAATTTAACACTTTTAGAATGAGCTGTTATAGCTCCTTGATTTTGAGGAGAGTATTTTTTTGCTCTACTTAAAGAATTGGCAAAAAAAACTAAAATAGATATTAATAAAAAATATTCTTTATTAACAAAAAAAGAAAGAGAAATAGTTTTATATGGTACTTGAGATCATCAATTTAAAGTAACTTATGTAAATGAATATTGAGTACAAAATACATATAATACTAGATTTGAATGAGTAATAAATACTCTTACAAGAAGATATTATGATGGATGAAGTGAAAAGTGACATTATGATGATTTTGTAGTTGATATGGATTGTCATGTTTGTAATTGATATAGATTAAATGAAGAAAGTTTATCAAGTTTTGTTTCTTGATTAAATATATGACAAGTTTCTGATTTTTCAGTAGATAAGGCTATAACTTTTTTAAAATGATTAAAATTAACTAAATCAGAAGAGCATATTACTAAAAAAGTAATGAAAAATGCTGTTGAGAGATTGGAATTTTTATCATGAGTAGGGTTAGATTATATGACAATATCTAGAAGAGCTAGCACTCTTTCAGGTTGAGAAGCACAAAGAATTAGATTGGCAACTCAATTATGAACAAGATTAGAGTGAATTATTTATGTTCTTGATGAGCCATCGATTTGACTTCATCCTAGAGATAATGATATGTTGATTTCAAATTTGAAAAAATTAAGAGATATCTGAAATACACTTATTGTAGTTGAACATGATGAAGATATAATGAGAGAATGTGATCATATAATAGATATTTGACCATGAGCTTGAATTCATTGATGACAAGTAATAGCAACTTGAAATATAGATGATATAATAAATAACAAAGATTCAGTTACTTGACCATATCTAAGCCATAAAAGAGATGTTATAATTAAAAGATGATTTAGACCTAGTTTTATTGATTTAAAGAAAAATGGAAAAGTGCTTGAAATTATTTGAGCGACTCAACATAATTTAAAAAATATAGATGTGACTATACCATTATCAAATTTTATAGTTGTAACATGAGTTTCAGGTAGTTGAAAATCAAGTTTAGTAAATGATATATTAGCTAACTATTTAGCAAATGAATTAAATAGAGCAAAAAGAGATACTTGAGCATTTAGAGAAATAAAATGACTTCAAAATTTAGATAAAACAGTAATTATTGATCAATCACCTATTTGAAAAACTCCTCGTAGTAACCCTGCAACTTATACTCAAGTTTTTACTCCTATAAGAGAAGTATTTGCTATGACACAAGATGCACAAATAAGATGATATTGACCAGGAAGATTTAGTTTTAATACAAAAGAATGAAGATGTGAGGTTTGTGATTGAGATTGAGTTAAAAAAATAGAGATGCATTTTTTACCACCAGTATATGTTGAATGTGAAACTTGTTATTGAAAAAGATATAATAGTGAAACATTAACTATAAAATATAAGTGAAAGACTATATCAGATGTTTTAAATATGACAGTTGAAGAAGCAAAAGATTTCTTTTCTAGTCATCCAAAAATAACTAAAATATTGGATGTATTGGATGAAGTTTGATTATGATATATTAAACTTTGACAATCAAGTACTACTTTATCATGATGAGAAAGCCAAAGAGTAAAATTATCAACTGAACTTTCAAAAAGATCGACAAGTAAAACATTTTATATATTAGATGAGCCTACTACAGGATTACACTTCCAAGATGTAGACAAATTATTGACAATATTACATTCACTTGTTGATAAATGAAATACTGTAATGGTAATTGAACATAATATGGATGTAATAATGAATGCAGACCATATAATTGATATTTGACCTGTTTGATGAGATAAATGATGATATCTTATTGCAGAATGATCTGTGAATGAAGTTTCAAATATAAAAGAGAGTTTTACATGAGAAGCTATAATAAAATATAGAAATAAATTATTAGAAAATAAATAAGAATTATGGAATTAGATTTTTTACAAAAGAACATTGATGTAACAAATCTTTCAAATTTTAAAACTAAAGCTAAATCTAAATATTATTTTGAAATAAATAACTTAGAAGATATAAATAAACTTAAAGATATTAATATTTTTTGTAAAAATAATAATATATCAATTTTATTTATATGAGCTGGTACTAACCTTTTGTTTGCTTTTGAGGAATACAATTGAGTAATAGTTAAGAATAATTTGAATTGATGGAATTATGATGAAAAAACAATGATTTTAGAGTCTTTTACTAATGAACGGATATCTGATATAGCAAAAGATTTAGAAGATAAATATAATCAAAATTTGTGGCATAGATTTATAGGACTTCCTGGAAGTATAGGTTGAGCTGTATATTGAAATGCAGGTTGTTTTTGACTAGAAACCGAGAATAATTTTTTAGAAGCAGATGTTTACGATATTGAAACTTGACAAATAATCAAAATAAGTAAAATTAATATGCAATTTGATTACAGATCTTCACTTATAAAAGATTCTAAAAATAGATATTTTATAATAAAAGTTAGATTTGATTTAAGTCAAAAAATAGAAAAGTATCATAGTGATGTTGATAATATAGATTTTAGAGAAAATAAGCAACCAAAGTGAAATACTTGTTGAAGTTTTTTTAAAAATCCTAGTAAAGAATTTTCTGCTTGAGCTTTAATTGAACAAGTTTGATTAAAATGATACAAATTATGATGAGCTTTTTTTTCTCCACTTCATGCAAATTTTTTAATGCATGATTGAAGTTGAACATATAAAGATTTACTTGATTTAGTAGAATTAGCTATTAATAAAGTAAAATCAGAAAAATTAATTGTACTCTCTCCTGAAGTAAGAATAATTTTTAATGATTAAATTATGAGATGAATAGTAGAAGTCCTTCTTTCAGCAATTATTATTATATTAATAGTATATTTTGTTATGTATAAGTATTTTTTAGATGGCTTTTGTTATCTAAGAAATGATGATTATTTAAAATGTACTAATACATTGATATGTAAAGCAGCAAGAGATATACCAAATGATCCTACTCTTTTGTGTTCAAAAAAAGAATTTTTCTTATTTGAAAAAGATTCATCTTTTTATAATAAAGAAACATATATAAAAATTTATAATAGTTATACTGAAAGCGTAAAATATTAATGGAAACACTTAGACTACAAAAATACTTAAGTCAAGCATGAATATGTTCTAGAAGAAAAGCTGAAGAATATATATCTGCTTGACTTATTAAGGTTAATTGAGTAACTGCAACTATTGGTATGTCAATAGATCCTACTATAGATAAGGTAGAACTACAGGATAAGGCAGTAAAAGAACAAAATAATTTAGTTTATTATAAATTAAATAAACCAAGATGAATTGTTACGACATGTGCTCAAAATTGAGAAGTAAACATAGTTGATATTATGGATGTAAAAGAGAGAGTTTTTCCTATCTGAAGATTAGATAAAGAAACTACAGGTCTTATAATTATGACAAATGATGGTAGATTAGCAAATTACTTGATGCACCCAAGATATAATCATGAAAAAGAATATGTTGTTGAAACATTTTGAAGTATTGATGATAAAGCATTGGATGATATGAGAAATGGGTTATTTATACTTTGAAGTTATACTAAAAAAGCTACTATAAACAGAATTTCTTCTGGTAAATTTAGTATTGTAATTACTGAATGAAGAAATAGACAAATAAGAAGAATGGTTGAAAAAGTATGATCTAGAGTTAAAAAATTAAAAAGAATTAGAATAGAAAACATAGAACTTTGAAATCTTGATTTTGGACAATATAGACATCTTTCAAATGCCGAAGTAAAGGGATTATTTGATAAATTATGAATAAAAAAAGACAGCGATTAAGCTGTCTTTTTTATATATTTGATTTAAGTATACTTATTTGATTTTTAATATCTTTTAGTATTTTAATAAATAAAGTTTTTATTTCCTCTTCACTATTAAATTGATTGTTTCAAAAATATTTTAAATCTTTTGATAAATTAGATAATTTTTTTAAAGAAGTTTTTATTTTTAATTCTCTTTCAGTTAGTATTTTTTTTTCGTATATTTTTTTATCATACATTAACGAGTGAATTTCTTCAATTTTGAAAGATAATTTATAAGCTAAGTTGCTGTAAAAATCTTTTTTTACTTTTAAATTTAATTCAAAACTATCTTTTTTCTTTTTTAGAGTAGTCTTTAAAGAATCATTTATTTTTTTTACCTCGTTTAAAATTGTAGTTATTGCTAAGTCTTCAGTTTCAACATCTAGATTATTATTTTGAATTTTATTAAGAGATTCAATTAAATAATCAATTTTGTCAATACTTCTATTTATTTCAGCATCTCTTTCAGCATTGTATTTAATTGAAAAATTAACTATTTTTGTTTTATGTTCAATTAAGTATTTTTCTATTAATATAGTTTTTTCAACATTACTTTTTCAGCTATATGGATCTATCTCATCTACATAAGCCTGAGTAATATTTAACAATCATCACAATATCAATAATATTTTAACAAAAGTTTTCATTTAAGTTTCTCTTATTTACTATTTTTGATATTATATACTTATATGTATTTTATTCAAGAAATTTTTTAATATGATTGTTTGTTTTGATTTAGAGACTACAGGGTTAGATAAGTATAATGATAAAATTATAGAAATATCTATGATTAAGTTTGATGAAAATACCTTTGAAGTTATAGATGCTTACTCAAGTTTTATAGATCCATGAGTATCAATTCCAGAGATTATTTCAAATATAACAAACATATTTGATAATGATTTGATATGAGCTCCAAAAATTGATGATTTAAAACAAGATATACTTAATTTTATATGAAATAGTGTTTTATTGTGACATAATGTAGATTTTGATATAGATTTTTTGGTAAATAGTTGAATAAATGTTTGAAGTAATGTGAAGATTGATACTTTTTTTCTTGCAAATTTTTTAGCATTTAATAATAGTTCACTTAATCTTGAGATGTTATGTGATTATTACAAAATACCATTTACATGAGCACATAGAGCTATAAATGATGTAAAAGCTACTGTTGCTTTGTTTAAGGAACAATTAAATCACTTTAAAACTTTAAATACCGATAATAAAAGACTTTTATATTATCTTTTTACTTTATCAAATGATAAAAATATATCTTATTTATGAGATATATTGTTTTGAGAGTTTGGTTTAAAAATAGATTTAAATGAATTTGAACAAATTATATTGTGAAGAATTTGAAAAAAAGATTATTTAGAAGAATTTTTTTATGACCCAAATTTAGAATGTGAAGATATTGTGAAGTTTTTTAATTTTTCAGATAAAATTGAGACAAGAGAAAATCAATTAAATATGACAAAAAAAGTTTATGAAACTTTTAATAATAGTAAAAAAACTCTTATTGAAGCCCCAACATGACTTTGAAAAAGTTTTGCATATCTTATCCCCTCTATTGTTTATTCAATTAAAAATAATCAAAAGGTTTATATAACTACAAAGACAAAAACGCTACAAGATCAGTTATATTTAAAAGATTTAAAATTTTTACATGAAAAATTAGGATTAAATTTTTCTTATACAAAGCTTAAGTGAAGAAAAAATTATTTTAGTATTAAGTGATTTTTTGATTATGTTTTTTTGTGAGATTTATCTTACAGAGAGGTTTCTTTGTTATCAAAAATTACTTTTTGGTTACTTGAAACTAAATATTGAGAATTAGATGAACTTACATTTTATCCAGAAGAATATACTTATTTAAGAGATTTAAATAGTGAAGGGATTTTTTCTATGAATGAAAAAAATCAATATATGGAGTATGAATTTCTTTTAAAAGCAAGAAAATCACTTGAAAAAGCTAATATTGTTATAATAAACCATAGTTTACTTTTTACTGATATGGCTGCGGATTCTAAGTTATTGCCTGATTTAAAATCAATAGTAATTGATGAAGCTCATAATATAGAGGATTCAATCACAGAATCTCTTAGGCAAATATATAATCTAAGATATTTAAAAGACCATTTTGATAAATGTGAAAAAATCTTCACAATCAAAAATATAAAAAAATTGGATTTTTTAAATAAGAAAGAAACTCTTTTATCAAATTTAGATATATTAGATGATTATGCATTTAACTATATAAATAATAGAATTCCAGATGATAGTCAATATAAAAACATATTGGTTAAAGACGACTTTTTTACAGATTTAGATTTCGTAGAAATAATTAAGAAAATCAATTTAGATTTACTTGACATAATTGACAAATTAAAAGTAATTAGTGAATATGATTTTACAAAAGAGTTAGTTTTTTTCGATTCTGTAGCCAATAATATAAATACTTTCTTTGACAAAACTAATTCTAATACTTATATCAAAATATTAACTTATGCTGAAAAATCAGGTATTACATTTGATTTTACACTACTTAATCCAGGGCAATATCTATATAAAAATCTTTGGAATAAATTAGATAGTTGTCTTTTAACATCAGCTACTCTTAGTATATGAAATAAATTTGATTATGTGAAGAATATAATGAGTTTAGACTGATTTGACTTTTATTCATTTTCTAGTGATTTTGATTATAAAAATCAAGCAACACTTTTTATACCAACTGATATATGAAACGTGAAGAATAATTCTGAAGATATGAATATATTTTTAAAAGAATTCTTCTTAATAGTTAGGTGAAAAGTGCTTACTCTTCTTACTAGTTTTGCAGTAATCAAAAAAATTTATACATTTTGTAATATAGATTTAAAGAAAAATGGCATAAATTTATATGCTCAATCAATTTGATGAAGTAAAAATAAACTTTTATCAAACTTCACAAAATCTCCAGATAACTCTATATTACTTTGAACTGATAGTTTTTGGGAATGAGTAGATATTCCAGGTGAAGATTTGAAGTATTTAGTAATTCATAAATTCCCTTTTGCTGTTCCAAATGATCCAATATTTCAAGCTAGGAGCGCATTTTTTAAAGATAGTTTTTCTGAATATGCAGTACCTAAAGCTATAATAAAATTGAAACAATGATTTGGTAGACTTATAAGAACAAAATCAGATAAGTGAATAGTTATTTTACTTGATGATAGAATTAGTTCAAAATGGTGAAATCAGTTCTATGATGCCTTCCCTGCTGATATAAATATAAAAAAATGAACTAAAAAACAATTTTTAGAAATATTAGAAAAAAAACAATAAAAGATTTTACTTATTTGTAAAGTCTTTTTTTTGATATTATAATTTTTTTATGATATTATTGTATTAGTTATTATTTTACTAAAAAACTTTAATATGTCAGAAAGCGCATTAAAAGATCAAAATAAAGATACTGAAACAAGTTCAGTAAATATTTTTGATGAGTTTGCTACAGATTCTTCGTTGATAGATGAAGTAGAAAAACTTAAAGAAGAAGAAAAAAAGGATACTTATTATTATTTAAGTATTTCTTGAAAAATTTTACAAAATATTTTTTGGTTTTTATTTGTAATAGTTTTTCTATTATATTGATATATATATATTCAAAAAAATGATTCATTTGCAGATAAATCACTACTTGATCCTATTTGCTTTGTATTTAATGATTCTACAGTATCTAAACCAGAAGGGACTACATATTGTTCATCTATATCATTTTTAAAAAAGACATATGAATTAAATTTTGAGACTATTAAATTAGAGCAATCAAAGAAAATCCTTGAAAATATTATAAAAATATATGAAGATAGCAATTTTACAAAAACAAAAGAAGTGTCTTTTCTTTTAAATAAGACAACTGATAGACTTAGTGTATTGGAAGTTATGGAAAAATTTGATTTATTAAAAAATGACTTTTGATGAATTGATAAAAGAAAAATACAATGTCAAAAAATTAAGATTATATCTGAATTAAAGATATTAGAAATGGAGTGTTATTCATATTCACAATGATATGAAAAATGAATTATTTGATTTTCATGAATTAAAAATTCAGATGAAATTTGAGGAACATCTATTACTATAGCAAATAGTTTTTTAAATTATATAGAAAAAAATTCAAAAGATTTTTCATTATTAGAGAGACAAAAAATATTTGAAATAGAAAGTGTATCTTGAGAAACAAATGGTTATACAAACAAAACATCTTTTGATGTAAAATTAAAAATTAATTTTTAGAAAAATGAAAAAAACAAAAAGAGAACAAAGTTCAATAATCATATATTTCTCAATTTATTTAATATTTACATTATGACTTGTTTATTTTGTAGCTTCTTATATTTTACCATCTATTAAAGAGATAGAAGTATTAAAAAGCTCAGTTTCAGACACATATTGAAATATTAATAGAGTTAAAAAAGAATGATTAAACTTAAAAGAATTTCAAGATAAATTAGCTACAGGCCTTGTTTATTCAACAGATGCATGAAAAGATAATTTATACATGGATGAAATTTTAAAAAGTATAGATGAAAAATTTTATAATGATAATATAAAAAATTCATCTGAAGAAAATTTTGATTTATACATAAAAAAGATATCAGATAAATATTCAAGTGATACTTCTTTTGATGAAAAATGACAATTAATCTCTAGTATTTTACCTGTATATTCGGAATATGTATCTGATTTATGACCAAATTCATTATCTGATTATAAATTTATAAATTACATTGAGTCTATTGTTGAAACATTTAATCTTGATTTAAATAATTCAATTTGAATTACAGAATTAAAAATATTAGACAATTATTCAATTTGATTATGAGATACTTCTCTTGAAACAAACATTTTTTATATACCAATGTCATTTAATGTTTCTTGAAATAAATCTGCTATAATCGATTTTTTACACTTCATAGATAATTTATGAAAAATAGAATTGGATAAAAATAATAATATTATTATAAAATCTGAAACAAATATTGATTTCTCAAATTTTAAAAATTTAATTTTAAAATGACAAGTTAAAAATGAAAAATATAATATATTTAGTAATCAAATTTTTGATATAGAAACTATTGAATTTTGAGAATATATTGATTCATCTTTTGATATAAAAGATACAAAAGATACTTTCATATCATATTTAAAAGCTAATCAATGAAACGATAAGTTTTCTGCAAAAATTGAACTTAGATTTTATGTAAAATGAATGCCTATGTTCAAAATTGAAAAATATATAAAAGATTTTGTACAAGAATTTGCTAAAATTAAAGGAGAAGTTTGAATTTTATTATGAGATACTAAAATTAGTTCTTCAGATAAGAAAAGTTAAATGAAATTAATGGTATAATGAATCAATTACAATGAGTTATGATTGTTTCTATACAAAAATCATTAGTAACAAAAGAAAATATAGAAGAATCTTATAAACAAGTTAACTCTTATAAAGCAGTTCTTGAAGACTATAAAAAAACTTTAGAACAAATAAAAACTAAATCATGAAATACAGCGAAGTAATAGATGAATTGAAAAATATGGTTTATAAATGAGATAATATACAAAGAGTTTGTGATTATATTATATTAGCAGCCGTAATTTGAGATTCTTCAGATATACATATTGAACCACTATCATCTTATGTTAGATTAAGATATAGATTAGATTGAGAATTAAGGGAAATTTTGGAATACCAAAACTTCCTTCATTCTTGAATTGTTGCGAGGTTTAAAATAATGTCTGATTTAAAAATAGATGAATCTAGAGTTCCACAAGACTGAAGAATCAGTACTACGATTGAGTGAAAAAGTCTTGATCTGAGAGTTTCTACACTTCCAACTGTACATTGAGAAAAAGTCGTAATGAGAATCGTTGATAAATCTAAACAAATTCCAAAACTTACAGAACTTTGAATTGAGTGAAAGAATTTAAGATTGATACAAAAAGCTATAGCTCAACCTAACTGAGTTATTCTTACTTCTTGACCTACTTGATCTGGTAAATCAACAACACTTTATTCAGCTTTAACTGACTTAAATAAAATAGATGTCAATATAATGACTCTTGAAGATCCTGTGGAAAATCAAGTTGATGGTATAAACCAATCTCAAGTTAAACCAGATATAGGATATACATTTGCATATTGACTTAGAACAGCTTTAAGACAAGATCCTGATATAATAATGGTTTGAGAAATGAGAGACAAGGAAACAGTAGATATTGCTATTGAAGCATCTCTTACTTGACATTTGGTACTTTCTACAATACATACGAACAATTCAGCTGAAACAATTACGAGAATTTTAAATATGTGAGTTCAACCATTTTTAATACCTGCTTCTGTAAATATTATTATTGCTCAAAGACTTATTAAAAAACTTTGCCCACATTGTAAAAAACCATTAGATTTAAAAACTCTATGAAAAGATACTATTGATAATATTAAAAATGCTATTAATATAACAGATAAAGCAGAGTTATTGGAAAGAGTTTGAGCAGAAAAATTAAAAGTTCCTATTTTTTATGGTCCTGTATGATGTGATAAATGTGATAATTTAGGTTATAAATGAAGACTTTGAATTTATGAAGTATTAGATATTACTCCTTGAGTTAAAGAAATGATACTTGCATGATCTTCAGCTTTTAATATAAATATTCAAGCTATTAAAGATTGAATGGTCTCTTTAGAACAAGATTGAATAATTAAAGCATTGAACTGATTAACTTCTTTAGAAGAAATCACAAAATGCTTAAAAATAAATAAAATTAATATTTTTTTAAAATTATAATATGGCAGATTTTTTAATCTTAGATGATGATAAAAAATCAGATTCTGGCAACAATGTCGAAAATAACGATAATACTAAATGATCTGCATCTATGGATGCTATAAATGATTTTTTGATGTGATTACAAAAAGTAAAAACAGCAGAAAAGGTAATTTTTTATCGTCTTTTGTCAACTATGACAAATGCTTGAATGTGAATTATGAAGTCTGTTGCTATTATGGAAAAACAAGAAAAAAATCCTGTTTTTAAAAAAATAATGACAGTTTTTTGTGATGAATTAAAAGAATGAAAAAATTTATCAGAATGTATGGCTATGTATCCAAATAATTTCTGAGAAGCTGAAATTTGAATTATTAGATCATGAGAAAAAACATGACAATTAAATAGGGCATTATCAGACTTAGCTGCTCAAATTGAAAAAGTAGAAAGCATTTCTGGTAAAATTAAATCAGCTATGATGTATCCAATGTTTATCGTAATAGTAGTTATATGAGTAGTTTGAGTAATGATGACTATGGTAGTACCTAAACTTCTTGAGATTTTTGATACAAAAGATGATTTACCACCAAGTACTAAATTACTTATTGCTATGTCAGATTTTTTCGTAAACTATTGGTTTATAATGATTATAGTTATTGTAATATTGTATATTTGAATTTTATTTTGGAAAAAAACACCAGATTGAAAATATATTTATGATAGCTTTATGTTAAAAGTTCCAGTTTTTTGACAAATAAATAAAAAACTTATTTTATCAAAATTTTCTAGAGTTTTTTCATGATTAGTATGATCTTGAGTTTCTATAGTAGAGTCTCTTAGAATTACAGCAGAAGCTGTTTGAAGTGAAGTTTATAAACAAAGAATTTTGCTTTTGAGTGAAGATATTGCTTGAGGTATTAAAATGTGGGAATCTCTTGATGGTGATAAACTTTTTCCTGATATGATGGTTCAAATGATTCAAGTTTGAGAACAAACTGCTAAACTTGACCAAACTATTTTAAAAGTTGCAGACTTCTATGATGAGCAAGTTGATAATACTATTTGAGTATTAAATAAACTTTTAGAACCATTTATATTGGTTACTTTAGCCGTTATAGTATGATTTATCGCAGTTGCAATAATGCAACCAATTATGAACTTAGCTGATACAGTAAGTCAAACATAATAATAAAAACATATATTTAAGACTATTTTTTTTAAAAAAATAGTCTTTTTTTCTTTGTTGTGTGAAGAAAATTTAATATATGTGAAGATTGTGTGAATTATGTGAAGATTGTGTGAAATATGACTTTGTAGGTTTGACTTTATAGTACAAAACAGATATTATATTGCTCGTATTAATTTGAGGGGAGATCTTTAAAATAATCTGAAAAATTTTTAAAGACTTTTTGGCTTTAAACAAAAGGTTTGTTATAGAACTTTGGGGAATAGTTATCAATAAATTGATGATTGTTTCCCAGAGTTGTGTACAACTTTTGGGTTAAGGCTTTAACCTTGTATTTTTCTAATACAAAAGATATATGATTCCAAAAGATAAGATTATAAGCGTGCTACATCCTAATGTTAACAAGAAGTGATGAGCAGTAAATATGATGATTTATTTATCAAATTTATTAAAAAAAGAAAATAGTGTAGAGTTTTATACTTTTTCTTATGATGAAAATTTATTTTCAGACAGTGTTACTTTTAAAGTAAATTGTTTAAGTAAGCTGCAAATTGCTTACTCTATAAGAAATAGTGACTTTATAATAATTTGAAACTCGCCCATGCATTTTGTATGAGTGTTGTCAAAGTTGATTTTCTTTTCGAAGGCTAAACTTATTTGGTGGCATCATCATTATCCTTGGTATTATGGTAAAGATACAAACGTTTATATATGGATTAAAAGATTATTAGAAAGAGCTTCTATTTTGTTTATAGATGAAGTTATATCTAATAGTTTTTATCTACAGAGTTCTTTGAAAGACATTTTTGGTATCGAATCTAAAATCCTCCATCCTATATTGGATAGAGATTTTACAAAGGTAGCTTATAATGAAATAGATTTTACTTCAAAAACCATATTTACTTATGGTAGATGGGTAGAGTGAAAAAACTTAAATCAAGTTTTTTTAACTTATGATATGTTAAAAGGTCAAGTTGATTGACTTAAATTAAATATATGATGAGTTGGAGAAGAGTTAGATTTTTTCAAAGATAAATATAGAGATGATTTAAATGTATCATTTTTATGATTGTTAGACAATATGTCTATAATCGACAATCTGCAAAAATCGCTTGTTTGCCTTTTTCCTTCTAAGATAGATTCATTTTGAATGACTATAATAGAAGCTATGAGTATAGGAGTTCCAGTTGTTGCATTTGATATAAATGGTTCTAGGGAAATCATACAAGATTGACAAAATTGATTCTTAGTAAACTCAGATTCTGAATTTACTAGAAAAGTTTTAGATATATTGTCTGACTCTGAATTACACAAAACACTTTCAATTAATTGTTTAGATATAAAACTTAGATTTTCTGAAGCTAATTTCAAAAAGAGCCTAAAAGATATCTTTTATTCGTAAAAATATATATTTTATTTATATTAATAATTTCAAATATGAATTTATTTAAAAAAACTACTGCTGCTGTTGCATTAGTTACTCTTGTTTCAGGGATTTTCTCTACTGGAGTATCTGCATATAGCACTTCTGAAGTTGGAGCTGCAAACGCTTTAGCAGAAGCTGGTATTATTAACAACCACTCTGATAATTCTGCTGCTTACAATTTAGATCAAAATGTATTAAGACAAGAAATCGCTGCTGTTGCTAGAGGTATAGCTGGTCTTCCAAAAGCTACTACTTACTCTGCAGTATTTTCTGACGTTACTGCTACAACTCCAAATACTTGGGCTTGGGCATCTGTTAACGCTTTAGCTGACGCTGGTTTAGTTGCAAAAAATCCAACTTTCAGACCAGAAGCTAACATATCTAAAGCTGAAGCTGTAGGTATGGTTGTAAAAGCTGCATTTGGTGATGCTTACGCATTCGATGCTGCTAAAGGTACTACTTGGCAAGAACAAGTTGTAGCATTCGCTGTTGAAAATGGTGTTGTTTCATCATTTACAAACTATGATACTGCTGCTACTAGAGGTTTCGTATTCGAAGCTGGTGCTAACGCATTAAATTCAGATGACGATTCTATGGATGGATTATTAGAAGATCTACTTGGTGGATTAACTGATGATGAAGAAACTACTACTGATGATAATACTACTGTTACTACTCCTGTAGTTGATGGTGATGATATGTTAGAAGTTGCTCTTTCTCCTGAAACTCCAACTCTTGGATATGTTGCTGCTGGTAGAGATAGAACTACTGTATTAGCATTTGATGTAACTGCTGGTTCTGAAGATGTAACTTTAAAAGAAGCTACTTTAGAATACGTTGGTTTATCTAACTCTGCTGATTTTACAGTTATGGCTATTTACTTAGGTAATGAAAAAGCTACTAAAGGTACAACTAAAAAATTTACAAATAATGAAGTTGACTTAGCTTTTGAAAATGAAACAGTTATTAAAGCTGGTGAAACTCAAACTCTATATGTAACTGCTAATGTTGCATCTAGTACTGGTACAGTTTCTCATAAAATTGCTTTAACTAATTTAGATTCTTCTTCTACTGTTGAAGGTGACTACGTTGTTTCTAACTCTTTTGGAGTTGTTAACTCTGCTAATGTTGCTACTTTAGATTTAGATGTAAATGCTCAAACTACTAAAGTAACTGTAGGTAAAGAAACTACTTTAGCTGATTTTTCTTTAGAAGAAAAAAATGATAAAGAAGACGTTACTTTAAAATCATTAACTTTTGATTTTGGTTCAGGATGATTAGATGCTGAAGATGATTTAACTGATTTAGCATTATATGCTGAAGGTAAAGTTATTGCTTCTAATTTAACTGTTAATTCAGATGATGAAGTAATCGTTGATTTAGAATATACTATCCCTCAAGATGAAACTGTTGATTTTGAATTAAAAGGTACAGTTGTAGGATCTATTGGTGAAGTATTTGAAGCTAAATTAACTGATATATATGCAATTGGTGCTAAAACTGGATTAATTGTTAATTTATCTGGAGATGCAATGTCTACTTTATTATCAGATGCTAGAGAAATCGAAGGTTCTGAAATTAACGTATCTTTCGATAAATCAGATATTGATGAAGCTAAACCTAATGCTGATCAAGTATTAGTTGGTACATTAAAATTATCTTCTGTTTCTGATTATACTATTGACTCATTAACTGTTACTGTAGATTCTTCTGCAACAGGTACTGGTGTTGATAACATAATTAAAACTCTTGAATTAGATGGTTCTTCTTCTGATACTGATACTGCTACTTCAAGTTCTACTGGGGCAGTTTATACATTTGAAGATATATCTTTAACTGCTGGTGTAACTAAATCACTTGATTTAACTTTTGATGTTAATGATAATGTTGATTTAAATGGTGAAAGTGTTACTTTTACAGTAAAAATAACTAAAGTTACTGATGAAGAAAATGATGAATCATATACTTGAACTGGATTAAATACAGTTTTATCATCAAATTCATTTACTAACAAAACTATAGATATTGAAACTGCTAGATTAACTCTTACTCAAACTACTGTTTCTAATAGAACATTAGTAATTGGTAATGGTGTTGAAGTAGTTCTTTATAAAGGTAAATTATCAGTAGGAGACTCTGATGATGTAACTCTTAAAGATTTAACTGTTGCTGGTTCTAGAACTGGTTCAGGAGGTTCTTTTTATGATTTTGAAGATATTATTGATAATGCTACTTTAAATGTTGGTGGAAAAACTTTTGATGCTGATATTAATGCTAATGATATTAAATTTAAATCTATAAATGCTGCTGTTGCTGCTGGTTCTGATAATGTAGACGTTACTATAACTGCTGTATTAAAAGATACTGATGCTGTAACTAATGGTGATACATTTAAATTAGATACTGTTTCATTAGTTGCTAAAGATTCTGAAAATGAACAATTAGTTTCTGGAAATGTTTCAGTTGCTAATAATTCAGATACAGTTCTTACATTAAATGAACAAGGTACTCTTACATTTAAAGTTGTTACTAATGGTGATAACAAAGATGAAATTGACGATGTAGTTTTAGCTGGTACTAATGGTGTAGCTTTAGCTGAAGTTGAATTCGAAGCTGATGAAGAAAATATTAAAGTTCAAGAATTAGTATTTACTGCTACAGGAGATTTATCTTCTACTTTAGAAAATGCTAAATTAGTTAAAGGTTCAAATGTAATTGTTGATGGAGCTGTAATTGCTTATAGTTCTGCTTCTGGTACAACTACTATTACATTTAAAAATGACTTTACTGTTGATACTGCTACTAACAAAGTTAAAGCATTATTAGTTGTTGATTTAAACTCTATTACTACTGAAGGAGGACAAGTTTCTGCTGATGCTGGTGATGTTGCTGTTGTATTAACTTCAGTTGATGCTAAATGAGTTTCTTCTAATGAAGATATAACTGTTACTGGTGGTCTAGGAGTTACATCTAATGATGTATCTGTTGTTCCTGCATTAGTTACTGTTTCTATTGTTGATGAAATGGGATCAAATGATTCTACTGCATTAATTAGATTAACTATTGATAAAGGTAACAATGATTTAGATAATAGTGATGTTGTTCTTAAATCAGTTCAATTTGAAGCTCTTCCTGCATGAGTAGTTATCAGAAATGACGATAACGAAACATTATCAGGAGCTGTTTCAGGAAATACATTTACATTTAATACTGCTGGAGGAGACTTAAA
>CALMJA010000034.1 GCA_937864295.1 uncultured Candidatus Altimarinota bacterium
TGCAATAGAAATTCATTGAGAGTCAAAATAACAATTAACTCTATATCTATCTCAATTATCTATCATATATGAACTATCTAGTTCTTTTGCTGAAATAAATTTATTGTATCAGTCTTCTCATACAACAATCTTTATTATTTCAATAACATCATCTTTAAAAATAGCTTCAATTATTCAAGTTCATTCTCAAAATTCTTTTACCACTTCTATTTCTCAATTATGATTTCTAACTCTAATTGGAGAATTAGAGTTAATATGTACATCTGAATATTTATTTGCAGAAGCAAAATTTAAAATTAAATCAATTTGTTCTTTTGAGTTCATTAATTTAGAGTTATTGATTATTTATATTATTGTAGCATAAAATATTTTTAAAAACAAAAAAAAGACTATTTTTTAGTCTTTTTTATTAAACTTACAATAGTTTCAATATGGTGAGTATGAGGAAACATATCTTTAGGTTTTATTTTTTCAATTTTATAATCACTATTTTTAAGTATATATTCTAAATCACGTGCTAAAGTTGCAGGATTACAAGATACATATATTATTTGTTTTGTTCCAAAACTAAGTATATTTGGTAATGCACCAGGATGCATTCAAGCTCTAGGAGGATCAATTATTAATAAATCTGCTTTTTCTCAAGCTGAAATATATTCTCATAAAAAATCTTCTACTTTTGCATTTACAAAATCTATATTTTTTAATCAATTTAATTTAGCATTTTCTTTTCAATCAAGTGATGCTGAAGTTACCATTTCAACACTTTTTACTTTTTTAGCTCAAGCTTTTGCAAAAATCATACCAATTGTTCAAGTTCAACCATATAAATCAAGAACTATTTGATTTTTTAAATCATCTTTTTTTGCAAAATCTAAAACCATTTCATAAAGTTTTTCTGCTCATGAACTATTTGTTTGAAAAAATGAAGTAGGGGAGATTTTGAAATCAAGTCATAAAAGTCTCTCTGTAATAGTAGATTCACCATAAATTAACTCTAAATCTCAAATAAAAGTATCACTTTTATTTAAATTATGAGAATAATAAATAGATTTAATTATAGGGTATTTTTTTGCTAATGATGTGAAAAATTCCTTTATTATTGATAATTTTTCTCACTTATTTAATTTTGTGTTAGTTTCAAAATATTTTGGATTAAAACTAAGTAAAATCATCATTTCATTTGTGAAATGAGTTTTTCTTATAAGTAAATGTCTAAAAAATCATTCAGCTCTCATTTGATCATAAACTGGAAGTCCCATAGTTTTTGTAAATTTTTTAATTTCTCTAAAAACTTCATTTTGAACATCATCAATCAAAGGCGCTCAATCATAATCTTGTACTTTTGAAAATTCTCATTGTTTATGAAAACCTAGGTTAAAATGTTCTTCTATATTATCTTTTTTTGACAGGTATTTACCAAAACTAAACTCAACCTTGTTTCTATATCAATCAATTATAGGAGAAGCCTCAATAGGTAAGAAATGTAAATCTTCTTGAAGTTTTTCAATCAAATGCATACTTTCTTTGATTTGATTTTCTTTTATTTTAAGTTGTTCTTCATAGGGTATATTTATCCATTTCCATCAACCACTTTCTCAATATATGTTAGTAGGATGAGTTTTTTCTATAGGTGATTTTTTTACTATATCTATTATTTGAGTTTCAAAAAAAGCACTTCTTTTTTTTAAAACTCTTAAATTTACTATACTTCAAGGTATAGCTCCACCAGTTATAAAAATAACTCTACCGTCTAAATCAGGGTTTTCATGTTTTAATCTAGCAAATCATTGTCAACCGAAAACTAGTTTTTCAACCTCTATATTTTCTATTATATCATTTTTATTTATTCCTTTTAATTGCATTATTATTACTTAATTTTAAATTTTTATATATTAAATATATAAAAAAAAAGATTTTTTTAAAATCTTTTTTTAATTATTTATTTTTATTAATAAATTCATATTTTTTTTGTTTTGATCTCCAACGATCCATAGCATATTTTTGCATATCAATTATCTTATCTTTTTCATCCATTATTTCAAATCAAAGAAGAGTCTCAATTATATCTTCTAGAGTTGCAATTCAATCCATTCAACCATATTCATCAGTAACTAAAGCAATATGCTCTTTTTTTGTAAGTAATTCTTCCCAAGCTATAAATAATGTAGTTGATTCACTAAGTCTTACTATATCTCTTTTTATGTCTTTAAGTTTAAGATCAAATTGATCTTCTGCTAATTTTTCAAATACTTCTTCTCTAAAAACATATCAAGTTATATTATCACTATTTTTAGAATATACAGGTATTCTAGAAAAATGAAGAAAATCTTTATTTATTAAGAATTCATTTAAAGTCATATCTTCATCAGCTGATACTACTACAACTCTAGGAGTCATTATATCATATAATGAAATACTTTTTAATTTAATTAAATTTTGAATTATTTTATTTTCTTTATCTCAAAATATTCATTCTTCAGCTCATATATTTGCAAGTGCAGATATTTCTTCTCTAGAAGTAGTTAGTTCTACTTCTTTTTTTGATAATAATTTAGTTAAAAATGTTGATATGAAAATGATAGGGTAAGTAATAAACATCATAAATGAAATTATTTTAATAGCTATTCATCTAAGTTGTCTATAATAATTTGCTCAAATAGTTTTTGGAATTATTTCTGTTAGTATAAGAATTAATACAGTTAAAATTGCAGATACAATAGCGAAATATTCTTCTCAAAAAACTACAATTGATTGTGCTCAAACTCATGCTGCTCATATAGTATGAGCAACTGTATTTAGTGTTAAAATAGCAGATAGAGGTTTATCAATATCCTCTTTTAGTCCTATAAATTTTATTGCTTGTTTATCTCATTCTTCTGCTTTTGCTTTAAGTGTAGAGATAGGTGTTGAAAGTAGAGTTGCTTCAACAAGTGAACATAAAAATGAAATAATAAGTGCAGTAAATAAATATACTAAAAGTAAGGTCATATAAGTGATTAAAATCTAAAAATGCTTTTTTATTGCCATTTTATTATATAAATATTTGTATAAATGCAACAATATTTATTTTTTTATTTTAAGTTTATTTTTTGTATTTTATTATTAAAATACTAATAAATATAATTTAATTTTAAAAATATGTTTAAAAAGGAGGTAATTACAATAGGATTATTTTTATTATTAACAAGTAATGTACTTGCAAATAATTATGTAGAAAAAGTTGTTGATTGATATAAATTTAGAGTAGTTAAATATGATACAGAGTCGAAAGATTATATATTTAAAATCTGAGTAAATCCAGATTATTGAGAAACAAATCTAAGA
>CALMJA010000035.1 GCA_937864295.1 uncultured Candidatus Altimarinota bacterium
GACAAGAGTTTGTTTGGTATTTGGACTATGATAACAAAAAAGAATATGTAGTGGTTCCAAAGTGATTTAGGACAAATTTTTGAAGTATTCCTAGATTTTTAAGATTTTTCTTTAATCCAGTAGATTATGTTTCTTATATTTTACACGATTATTTGTATTCTAAAAACTCATTTATTTGTGTTTGAGATTATCAAGGAAGACAACCAACAAGGAAAGAAGTTGATTATATGTTACTAGAAGCTCTTAATGTAGAATGAGCTTGAACAATAGAAAAAGCACTTGTTTATTTTTGAGTTAGAAGATTTTGATTTTTATTCTTTAAAAAATAATTTATGAAAACACAAAAGAAAGTTCATTGAGCAAGAGAAGAATTTTGAGAAATTGATTATATGGCTCTTGATGAAAATATGTGAGATGAAGCAACTAATTCTTGGCTTTTATCTAAAATGTGAGAAGAGTGATGTATTGAAATAAAAGAAAGAATTGAAAAAGCATTAATTGATAATTTAGAATAATGGAAACAAAAAAAATATGAGAAGATTGGATTTTCTTTTTCTCGCTTAAAAATGAATCTTGAAGTATAGTTGATCTAAATTGATATTCTTATTCAATAGTTATTGAGAAAAAAGGTTGAACTGAAATATTAAGAGAAGGTTGAGAAATTACACAAACTGCACAAGAATTAATAAAAACAATTCCAGCAAGTGAAACACAGAATCTAACTATATGACAATATTATATTGAGTATAAAATTACTGATACTAATGACAATACTTTTATAACAGATAAAATCTTATTTGAAGTTATTTCTACTTTACATTATAATTAAAAAATTATGAGAATAGTAGTACAATTAAAGCAAAATACCATATCTAGTAGTATAAAAACTCAAATAACTACTACAACTACTACAAAAGAAAAAATGGTTTGAGTATTAAATAGTGTTAGTGCATGATTAGTAAATGTTTATACTAAAAATGAAATTGGTAATATTGATAGAGATTTCTCTATTGATTTTGAAAATATATTTTTAAGCTAAAAAAATGAGCCTACAAACTAAAATAACTGCATTAGCTGAAACTATTGCTACACAAGTAAAGAATATAAAAGTTAAACAATGAGATTTAACTACTCTTACTACTACTGAAAAAAATACTATCGTATGAGCTATAAATGAAGTTAAAGCTTCTATATGAACTCTTGATACTGATGTAACTACAAGAATAAATACAGCTATTGCTAATGCTCTTGAATGAGAAGACCTATCTGATTTAGCTGACCAAATACTAGCATTAGTACAAGCTGATAACTGATTAGTTTCTGCTACTGCTGTTCAATCATTTACAGACCCACAAAAAGCACAAGCAAGAAGTAATATAAATGCAGCTTCTGCTACTGATGTAGGTGATACTACTAGAGATTTTGTAACTGATTTCAATAATATTTATAATGCTTAATTTTTAAAAAATGAGCTTACAAACTAAAATAACTGCTGTCATTGAATTGATAGCTAGTAAAATAAAAGAAGTAGATAAGGTTTCAATTTGACCTACAAATACTCTATCTTGAAAATGAATATGGATAGATACTACTTGATGAGATGTTCAAATATGGTACGAAGATTGAACTTAATAATAATATAAAAATATGACTTTAAAAAACTTATTATGAGATATTGCTCTTGATGCTACTATACAAGAACAAAATCTTAACTGAATACCAACTAAAAAAACAAATAAATTCAAGTGGTCTTTTGCAAAAGTAACACCTTGAATTGATACAACAAAAGCAAGTATCATAAAAACTTGAGCTTGAATGTGAATAAATCAAGCTTGATGAAATTTAGTGATAACTACTTGAACAACTGCATATAGTGAGAGTATAATTAGAAGTAATGATAGTTTTGCTTGATTATGAAATATATCTTATCATTTACAATTATCTCAAAGAATAGCAAATCAAAACTTTGTAGTTGAGTGGATTGATATAGTAGGTAATAATTTATCATTTGTAGTTAATTCTGCAACTTCAATAACAGTTACTAAAACTGCACATTGATTTACTACGGCAGATATATGAAAATGAATGTGGATAGGTAATATATCTCTAGCTTCTTGTTTACCACAAAGAATAGTTATAGCTTCTATTCCAACAGTAGATACTATAACATTTACAGTTGTATGATTTCCAGCTTCTTGAAGTTGAACTTGTAATTTATTTTGATATAATTATCATCAAGTTATATATTCTTGAACTACTGCTACAACTCTTTGAACTTGATATAATACACAAAGACAATGATGGACTAATACGGTAGTTAATGCTACAATAAATACTACTGCTGCACCTTGACATATAGGTATAATTGAAAATAGTAGAAGTATGGATAGTTCATACTTAGACCAAGTACCTTGAACTTGAACGGCTATACAAGTTGCTTCAAGAGCATATATGAATACTAATATTCCTGATGAAGATGTAGAATTATATTTACAAATAAGAATATTTAATGGTTCTACTGCTCCTGCTTCTACAACTACTATGACTATGTGATTTGTAAATGCTGAAATATATAATCCATTAATGGTAAATGTAAGTTGAGTACAAGCTATACCATACAAAAATGCAATACCTGTAACAGCAACAATAACTAACCCTACTTCATCATCTCCAGCTCTTGCTCCTTCTGCTTCATATTGACACTGAACATATCACAACTTAATATCTGCTTGAAGTACGAATGCAACTTCTGTTAAGGCTTCTGCTTGAAATATATGAAGTGTGGTAGTTAGTAACAATTCTGCTTCAATAAGATATTTTAAGCTTTATAATAAAGCTTCTGCACCAACAGTATGAACTGATATACCAATACAAGTTTATATGGTTAAATGATGAGAAACTATTGTAGTAAATCCAGGTTGAGCATATTGATTAAGATGTACTACTTGAATAGCTTATGCTATAACTTGATGAATAGCTAATAATGATACTACTGCTATATTAGCAAATGAAGTTGCTGTATCAATAGTTTATACTTAATAATACGAATATGGAAACTTGAGATAAAATTAAATTTAAAGTAGAGCCTATCGGTGAAGTGATAAGCTCTTATACTACTGAATTAGTAGAATGAGAACAAACAGAAATAGTAAGAGTTGCTTTTGCTTGATTCGAATTAGAATTCCCAGCAATTTTATTTGATAAGATAGAAGAATAATAATTTTTAAAAAATAATTATGATATACTTAATGATCAGAGAAATAGTAAACTTCTTATTTAATATAAGAGCAAAATATTTTGACAAAAAAACTTCTGCTTTTGATGAATTAATGGAAGATACTAGAGATTGGGCTTGAAATATAGAACCAATTAAAAAACCTAGAGAATTTATCATGAATGATAATAGATTTGTAAATCAGAATCTAAAAAATTATACTATGTCTTGTGGCTCTCAATGAACTTGTAATTCTATAAATAATCAATTATGGTATAAACAAGATAAGGAAACTTATAGAAGTTGATTTGTACTATTTGATACATTAGTTAGATTATGATTAGCAAGTAGAACTTTATGAAGTTATGTTATAGACAATATAACAACTGCAAAAAAGATTTGATATTTAGATTGATATTATTCTGTTAAAACAATAGAAGAAATTAAAAATGCTATTTATAACTTAAATTCCGTTGTTACAGGAAGCAAAACTATTGATTGGTCACAATGTAAGGATTGACTAGTTAAAAGTGTTTCTAGTTGATATGGACATTGTTTTGAGCTATGTGGTTGGAATGATGATAAAATAATTTGAGATTATACATGATGATTTTATTGTAGAAACTCTTATTGAAAAGATTTTCAAGATAATTGATGATTTTGGATACCATACGATTTGTATGATAAAATTCTTTTTAACACAAGAAAAGCAATCATAGTGAATCCAGAATGGTCGAAATTATCAAGAGAAGAATTATTTGAAAAATATAAACTTAGAAAAAAATGACAATAGAAGTTGAAGAATATTGACTAGATGATGATTTACCATTATCTACTTCTGAAATAGTAAGAAAATATAGTAATGAAGTATTAGAACTAGACTAAAAATCTAGTTTTTTTATTATTCTTAAATAATTTAAAAATACTTTGATGTTTTTAGGTATCAAAGTATCAAAAAGTGTTTAAAAGTGTTTTAAAGTGATTTAAAGTGGTTTTAGGAGAGTAACTAGTTTAATAAAGCCAACTAGTAATCTAGTATCTACCCGACTCACCTATATATGAAGATGAATGAAAAAGCTTTTACAAACTTTGTCAGATAGTATAACTAAGGCTGTTGATTATTTTCTATTTCTCATTAATCTCATGAGTCTATTATATTTCATATTCACATAATCAAAATTATGTTTATACTCATCTCTTTCACTTATAACTTTATCACTTAAAGTTTCATTAATTCTTCTTATTTTAACTTCATTATGATAGTTATTTCTCATAGAGTAGTATTTAACTGACCATTTCTTTATTATA
>CALMJA010000036.1 GCA_937864295.1 uncultured Candidatus Altimarinota bacterium
AAAACAAAGATACAATTTGAGTTGTAGAAGTTACAGAAAGTGAACTAGATAAACTGCAAAATGAAACACTAGATAAAGTAAACATACTTTTAAATGAGATTTTATATAAACAAAACTGAATTAAGATAGACTATGAGCAAAGAAGACCACATCATAAATAACATAGATAGAGAATTATTAATAGAAAAAGTTAAAAGCCTTAACCTAAATCTAAACAAAAACCAAATAATATCTATAACTTATGAAGATTTATGATACAATATAAGTGATTACAGATGAGTTGTAATCACTTGAAATAAACTAATAATTAACTATGATACTAAATATGAAAGAGCCTATACTATATAGTAATTTAGACTGATGAAGTCAAAGCACTAAAAAAGAATTTCAATACTTATTTAAAGAAACTTACTCAAAATTAAATAACAGATATGCTAAAACACCAAATAACAATACACCAAGCTCAAATTAACAAAGCAAAAGAGATATTTAAAGATAAATTATCTCCACAAGCTCTTATGATAATAAATAATATGCAAAGTATTATAGATAAATTATTAAAAGAAAATGAAGAATTAGAGAGTATTATTGCAGAAGAAAGCTGAAATATGGTTGGAAGAATTTAATTATTAATAAATATAAAATGAAAAAATACATAGATTATGTAAAACAATTTCATGAATGAAATCAAACAGAAATTGAGTTTATAGAAAATCAATTAAAAAAACATTTATCAGAAAATGAAGAAAATCAAACTGAAATTGAAACTATTTTAGATTATCTTTTTTCTAATCCAAAAGTAAATATTTCTAAAATATGATATAAAACTATATTAGAAAAAACTGAAAAATGGCATAAAAAATTGTCACAATTAGAAACAAAAGATGATGAAGAAGCTTGAGTTGATTATGAAATAGTTTTAGATTTTAAAGATTGATTTAAATTTGTAAAATTAATTTCTCAAAATTCTTATAATAGAGAATGAAAAATAATGTCTCATTGTGTTGCATCTTATTTTTGAAGAAAAGTAAATATTTATTCTCTTAGAGACTCAAATAATAAGCCTCATTGTACTATTGAAGAAAATCAACAAGTAAAAGGTAAATGAAATTGAAGTATAGACCCAAAATATATAGATTATGTAGTAAAATTTTTAGAACACTTAAGAATGAGTGTTTGAGAAAATGAAATGAAAAATCTAGGATATTATAAACTTGAAAAAATAGATAAAAATTTAACTTCTAATTATCTTTATAATTGATATATTTATGAAAATAAACTAGATACAATCAAAGATAAAGATTGAAATCAATATAATTGATTTTGATTATTGAATATCAGAGATTTAGTTATATTTAAAAATGATTTTGGTTTTTCAATTAACTTAAATATTAAAGAAACTGTTGAATATTTATTAAATTGAATTAAATGACTTTTTAATAAAATTAGTGATAAGGAAGATGATGTTTTAGTAGATAAAAAGAACTCTGCTCAAATATGAAGTTCTTGAAACTATGCTAAAATATGAAGTTCTTGATACTATGCTAAAATATGAAGTTCTTGATACTCTGCTCAAATATGAAGTTCTTGAAACTATGCTAAAATATGAAGTTCTTGATA
>CALMJA010000037.1 GCA_937864295.1 uncultured Candidatus Altimarinota bacterium
ATTGTTAAACCAACTACAATTGGAGCGATTTTAAATTTCAAAGCAATTGAACTTGCTCAAGAAACAAGTAAATCAGCTCATTTTATAAGTATAATAAATCAAATTAAAAATAGTATATAAACCATAATTTTTATTTTAAAAAAGTAAGACTAAAATATTTAAGTCCGGACTTAAATATTTTATATTAATCAAAAAAAGTCCGGACTTAACTTTATAATTTTATTTTACAAACTTCTTGTTTTATATTCTTCTACGATTCTATTTTTAAAATCATTTAATGACTCTACACTTTGATCTTTTGTTCTATAATTTCTAACTGAAACTGTATTATTTTGAACTTCTTGTTCTCAAATAACAAGTATATAATTATTATGCATTTTTTCAGCATTTCTTACTTTTTTATTTAATCAATCAGTAGAAAAATCAGCACTTGCTCTTATTCAAGCAAATCTTAATTCTTTTAATACACTTTCAGCATATTCATCAAACATAGGTAAAACAGGTAAAATTGTTACTTGTCTTGGAGATAACCAAAGTGGAAATACTCATGCAAAATGTTCTATTAATACTCACATCCCTCTTTCTAAACTACCAGAAATTGCTCTATGAATAACTACTGGTCTTTCTTGTTCATTATTTTCATTTGTAAAGCTTAGATTAAATCTATTTGGTAGGTTGAAATCACATTGAATTGTTGCTAATTGCCATTCTCTTCCAATTGCATCTTTAAACATAAAATCAAGTTTTGGTCAGTAAAAAGCTGCTTCTCATTCTACTCTTTTATATGGTAGATTATTTTCAATTGATGCTTCTTCCAAAGCTCATTCAGCCAATTTCCAAACTTCTTCCGTTCAAAGATATTTTGATTTATCATCTCATCTAACAGAAAGTGAAACCCAATAATCATCAGTCATTCAAAGAGTTGTATAATATGATTTTATTATATCAGTAATAGATTTAACTTCGTCTTTTATTTGAGAAGCTCTACAAAAAAGATGACCATCATCTTGAGTTATTGCTCTTACTCTTGTCAGACCAGATAATTGACCAGATTTTTCATCTCTATAAACAGTTGCTGGCTCAAAATATCTAACAGGCATATCGCGATAACTGAATTGATTATCAGCAAAAAGTTGCATATGATGAGGACAATTCATAGGTTTCAAGAAAAATGTTTCTTTACTTGTTCAACCAAAAACTTTAAACATATCTTCTAAATAATGACCAGCATGACCAGAAGTTTCATAAAGACTTTCCTTTGCTAAATGTGGAGTCCAAACTCTATCATATCATCTATTTTGATGAAGTTCCCAAAGATATTTTTCTATTTCTTGTCTAATAATCATTCAAGCAGGTTGCATAAGTGGTAAACCTGGACCGATTAAATCTGAAATAGTAAATAATTTCAATTTTGCTCCTATTATTCTATGATCTCTTTTTTTAGCTTCTTCTATCATATGAAGATGTGCATCTAATTCTTCTTTGTTGTTAAATGCAAAAGCATAAATTCTAGTTAATTGTGCATTTTCAGCATTTCATAACCAATAAGCTCAAGCAACTCTAATAAGCTTAAAACTATTTGCATCAAGTTCTCTAGTATTTGATACATGAGGACCAGTACACATGTCACAAAATTTAAGACTTTTTATTTGGTCTCAATCTAGTTCATCAAATTTTTGCAAATTATTTTCACTTAAAAAACTTGATAATTTTTCATAATAATCACTTGGTTTTCATTTTGAAACATTGAAATAAAAGCTTATTTTATCACTTAATTTCCACCCCAGGGTGCTCTCTCTTGCTTCGCAATTCACCTTGTCTTTATTTTTAAAATCTCAAGATTCAATTTTATTAACAAGTTCAATTTTAAATTCTTCGTTCATTGATGATAAAACTTTTCTAGCAGTATCATAATCTACTTCAAATCTCTTGAAATCTTGGTTTTGAGTAATAATTTGTTTCATTTTTTTCTCTACTTCTTTTAAGTTTGTTTCACTAAACTCAATAGAACCAAAATCAAAATCATAATAAAACCCATCTTCTGTATCTGGACCAGTTGCTATTTTAGCTTCAGGATAAAGACTTTTTACGGCTTGAGCCATTATATGAGACAAAG
>CALMJA010000038.1 GCA_937864295.1 uncultured Candidatus Altimarinota bacterium
ATAATGAATATTTAAATCTTAAAGCAATGAAACCTGAATTAAAAGATAAAATTAGAGAAATTTACGATCATGATTTTGAAGGATGAAGTAGAATAGAGGATTACTTATGAAATACATGATATGTATTAGTACATAAAGAATATGTTTTAAAATCATGAAAAATAACTCAAGAAGAAATGGATGCTTTAGAGTTGGAATATAAAAAAATTGTAGATGTAATTTTATTATTACCAGTACAAGATATTTTATTAAAATTGGATGATAATAAACCATCTGAAAATTGAACTAATTCAAATATAGAGTCATTAAAAAGAGCATTTTTAAATTAGTAAAACTATATATTGTATTTTATTTAAATAGTAATATACTATATATTGTAAATAAATTGAAATAAAACAAAAAATAGTCAAACTAAAAGTAGTAAAAAATGTTTGAAAAAACTACATATTGTATATAGTTAATTTAACTATATACAATATGTAGTTTTTGTTTTTTTAAGTTTTGTTTAATATGGCAATTTATAAAGTGGTAAAGAGAAATTGAGCTATAGTTAGTTTTGATAGAGAAAAAATAGAGAAAGCTATCATAAAAGCAATAAAATCTTGTTCTTGAAATGATTTTTCTCATGTTTCAGGATTAACTAATGTAATTATTGATTTAGTAGAGAAAAAAAGTAGTTCAAATATACCAAGTGTTGAAAATATACAAGATACAATTGAAGAAGTTTTGATAAAAGAAGGTCATGATAGTGTTGCAAAATCATTTATATTATATAGAGAAAAAAGAAGAGAAGAGAGATCATCTAAAAATGTAGTTATTGAAGTTTGAGCTTCTATGGAAGAATATCTAAAAAAATCGGATTGGAGAGTAAATGCAAATGCAAATTCAGGATATTCTCTTTGAGGTATGATTTTAAATATTTCTTGAAAAGTTACAGCAAATTATTGGCTAAGTCATATTTATCCATCTGAAATTTGAAATTTGCATAGAAATGCTGATTTTCATATACATGATTTAGATATGTTTTCAGGATATTGTGCTTGATGGAGTCTGAGACAATTACTTGAAGAATGATTTAATTGAAGTGATAATAGAATAGATTCTGCACCAGCAAGAAATTTGCAAGCAGCAGTAAACCAAATGATAAATTTTTTATGAACACTGCAAAATGAATGGGCTTGAGCACAAGCATTTTCTAGTTTTGATACTTATTTAGCACCTTTTGTTCATAAATTTAAAGAGGAATTAGAATATGAATTAATAGAATTGTGAGTAAAATTTGAAACAGAGCAAAAAAAAGAAAAATATATTTATGATAAAACATATAAATATGTTTATCAACAAATGCAAAATTTTGTTTTTGGTTTAAATGTACCTAGTAGATGGTGAACTCAAACACCTTTTACAAATATAACATTGGATTGGACTTGTCCAGATGATTTAAAAGAAAAAGCATTATTTTTATGAGGAATTGATTCTGGTTATTATAAGAAAAAATATGGTGAATTAGAAGCTGAAATGAAAATAATAAATAAGGCTTTGATAGATGTTTATGTTGCTTGAGATAATAAATGAAGAGTTTTTACATTTCCTATTCCTACTTATAATATAACTCCAGATTTTCCTTGGAGTGATCCATTGGTAGATGATTTATTTGAAATGACAGCAAAATATTGATTACCATATTTTCAAAATTTTGTATGAAGTCAGTTTAAAAGAGTTAAAAATGAGGATTGAAATTATGAAACTGTAAAAAATCCAGATGCATATACTCCTTGAGCAGTTAGATCTATGTGTTGTAGATTACAACTTGATTTAACTCAACTTGAAAAAAGATGAAATTGATTATTTTGAAGTGCTGAGATGACTTGAAGTATATGAGTAGTTACTCTAAATATGGCTAGAATTGGATATGTTTATAGATGAAACAAAGAAGAATTTAAAAAAAGAGTAGCGTATTTGATGGATCAAGCAATGATATCTCTTGAATTAAAAAGAAAAACTATTACTCATTGGTTAGGTTCTGGATTATATCCTTATACATATAGATATTTAAGAAGTTTTAGAAATCATTTTTCTACTATTTGATTAAATTGAGTTAATGAAGCTATATTAAATTTTACTTCTTGAAAAGAAGATATAAGTAGTGATTTTTGAAAAGAATTTGCTATGGAAATGATAGAGTTCATGAGAGAAAGATTAAAAGAATATCAAGAAGAAACTTGAAATTTATATAATTTAGAAGCAACTCCAGCAGAATGAACAACTTATAGATTTGCAAAAGAAGATAAAAAGCAAATTCCTTGAATTATTCAAGCAGGAACTAATGAAGCTCCTTATTATACAAATTCAACTCAATTACCAGTATGATTTACATCAGATCCTTTTGAAGCACTTGATTATCAAAATGATATTCAATGTAAATATACAGGTTGAACAGTTTTACATCTCTATATGTGAGAGAGACTTAGTAATAGTGAATCTTGTAAAAATTTTGTTAAAACTGTAATTTCAAATTATCAATTGCCTTATATAACTATTTCACCTACATTTTCAATTTGTCCTAAACATTGATATATAGCTTGAGAACATGATTTTTGTCCAAAGTGTGATCACGAAATAGGGTATACTTGAACTAAATTTGATATTGATACAAGAAATATTTATACAGATGATGATAAAAAAATTCAAACTTTGAAGGAAACAAAAGTTTAATAATTTATATTTTAATTTAAAATTTATGGAAAATATAGTTTTAGAAAGAACTCCTTGTCAAATATATACAAGAGTTATGTGATATCATAGACCAGTAAGTAGTTTTAATATTGGTAAGAAAAGTGAGTTTTATTCAAGAAATTATTTTGTTGAAAAAAATGAAAATCTAGATTTTATTAATAAATACTGTTAATTATATGACTCTTAATCATAAATAAATTTTTTCTTATATAATTTTCTTAAGAAATTTCAGCAATAATATTTACACTATAATATAATTATATGTATGTTTATTGTAATAATAGGAAGTTAATTTTGGAAGAAAATATAATAAATACATAAGAAATGTAAAAATAAGAAACTAAAAAACAAGAAATTTTTTTTTTAGTTTCTTTGTTGCAAAAATACAATATTTTGTATAATTAAATTTAATATACCACCTATATATAGATATATGAATATAAAAAAAACTGATATTATTTGAGAAATAGCATCAAAATATCCAATTACAGTTAGTATTTTTTTAAAATACTGAATTGAATTTTGTTGTAAATGAAATATTTCTTTAGAAGAATCTTCTAAAAGAGATAATTTTGATTTAGATTTAGTTTTGGAAGAAATTAATACTTTAATTAATTTTAATAATTTTGAAGATATAGATTTATCTTCAAAATCTTTAATAGAGATTTCAGAATATATAAAAAATAATTTTCATAACCCAATTAGAGAAATTTTATATCCAACAGAAGTGTTAGCAAAAAAAGTAGCTATGGTTCATGGTTCATCTCATACTGAACTTGTAAAAATTAAAGAAATAGTAGAATGATTAGTTCCAGTATTGGAAATGCATTTTGATAAAGAATGACAAATATTACATCCAATGCTAAAAGAATTACAAGAAAATTTCGATAAAAATAATGATTCATTAAATTTTCATTGTTGAAGTATAAAAAATCCTATAAGACAAATGGAGTCTGAACATGATAATTATTGAGATATGCTTTTACAATTGAGGGACTTAACAAATAATTATAATTTACCTGATTGAGCGTGTAGAAGTTATCAAGCTTTATATGCTAACTTACAAAAACTAGAAGAGGATTTAATGAGACATACAAATTTAGAAAATTTTGTATTACATCCAAAAGCTATAGAAATGGAAAACAGCTTATCATGAAAAAGTAAATGTGATTTTTAACCTATATTTATGTCAGAAAAAAAACTAAATTTAATAACATTCTCATGACCACCATCTTCATGAAAAACCTCAGTTATAATTAAAGTTATAAAAACTTTTATTCAAAAATGAATAAAAGTTTGAGTAGTAAAAATGGACTGTTTGATGACAGATGATGATAAATTATATAGTGAATTATGAATTCCTGTAAGAAAAGCTTTATCAGCAAATATTTGTCCAGATCATTTTTTTGTAAGTAATATTGAAGAAATATTTGATTGGTGAAAAAAACAAGATTTAGAAATTCTTATAACAGAAAGTGCAGGACTTTGTAATAGATGTAGTCCTTATATAAAAGAAATAAAAGCAATTTGTGTAATAGATAATTTGAGTTGAATAAATACTCCAAAAAAAATATGACCTATGTTAAAATTGGCTGATATAGTCGTAATTACAAAATGAGATATAGTTTCACAAGCTGAAAGAGAAGTGTTTGCTTCAAGAGTAAAAACAGTTAATCCAAAAGCAGTTATAATGAATATTAATTGATTAAATTGACAAGGAGCTTATGAATTATCTAATCTTTTATTAGAAGATAAATTGTTTTATGAAACACTAGAATGAATGAGTCTTAGATTTTCAATGCCAACGGCAGTTTGTTCTTATTGTTTATGAGAAACTCGTATATGAAAAAGATTTCAAATGTGAAATGTTAAAAAAGTAAATTTAGATTACTAATAAAAATTTATATGTTAAATTTTTTAGAATTTTTAAATAAAAATTTAGATGAATTATTGTCAGTTAATCCAAAATTAATAGAATTTTTAGATACAAATTGATTTAAATATGATAAAAAAAGCAATTTGAGATTAATTGATTTTTTAAATGGCTTAGGAGAAAACTTTTATTTAGATAATGCAACAACAAAAGAAATATTATCAAAATCTTTTTATGATTTTTATGTTTCAATAATAAAACAAGAAAATCAAAACAATTTATTAGATGTTAAAGAAATTACTATAAAATCTTGAAAAAATAAATCTTGAATCCAAGAAAATTTTTCTACTTTAACTATAAAAAGAGGGGAAATTATATCTATTGTATGACCAACTTGATCTTGAAAATCTAGATTACTTGCTGATATTGAGTGGATGGCATCAGAAGATACTCCAACTAATAGAACAATACTTGTTAATTGAACATTACCATCAAAATTATTAAGATATTCCAGTGAATATAAGTTAGTGGCACAACTTAGCCAAAATATGAATTTTATTATGGATCTAACAGTTGAAGATTTTTTATCATTACATGCTGAAAGTAGAAATATATTAAATATACAAAAAGTAGTAGATGAAATTATAATAGAAGCAAATAAACTTTCATGAGAATCATTTGATAGAAAAAGCCATATTACATCATTGAGTTGATGACAATCAAGAGCATTAATGATATCTGATGTCGCAATCTTAAGTAAATCGCCTATAGTTTTGATTGATGAAATAGAAAATGCTTGAGTTGATAGAAAGAAAGCTTTAGATTTATTAATTAGGGAAGATAAAATAGTTTTAATAGCAACACATGATCCTATATTAGCCTTGTCTTGAGATAAAAGAATAGTATTAAAAGATTGAGGAATAAATGATATAATAAAAACAACAATAGAAGAAAAAAGTTTATTAGTAGAGCTTGAAAAATTAGATAAAAGTATGTTATTTTATAGAGAAAAACTTAGAAAAGGAGAAAGCTTATTATAAAAATAATTTAATTATGAAAAGAGCAGATATAAAAGTTGGTTTTGCATGTAATAATCATTGTACTTTTTGTGTTCAATGAGATAAAAGATATAAATATAAACCAAGAACTTTAGATGAAATAAAAAAAATTATATTAGATGAATATAATTTTTGAGCAAAATATGTAGTATTTACATGATGAGAACCTACTGTTCATCCAAATCTTATAGATGCTGTAAAATATGCAAAAGAAGTATGATATCTTCAAATTCAAATTCAATCAAATTGAACAAATTTTGATAAAATAGAATATGTTAAGGCTTTAATTGAAGCAGGAGTTACTGAATTTAGTCCATCTATTCATTGATTCAAAAAAGAAACTCATGATAAACAAGTTTGAACTCCATGAGCGTGGGATAGAGTTGTAAAATGACTTATAAATTTAAGAAAATTAAATTGTTTAGTTATAATAAATTCAGTAATAACTAATGATAATTATAAAGAAATTCCATTACTTGCTAAATTATTAATTGATTTAAAAGTTACTCAATTTCAATTTGCATTTGTACATATTTTATGAAGCGCTGATAAAAATAAAGATACAGTTGTTCCACAAAAATCAAAAGTAATGCCATATGTATTTAAAGCTTTAGATTTAGCAAAATCAAATTGAATTCCAGCATATACTGAAGCAATTCCTTATTGTTTAATGCAATGATATGAATGGGCTATTTCTGAAAATATTATGCCAGAAACATCTATTAACGATGCTGAAATAAGAACTGAAAGTTATGCTGATTATAGATGGAGTGAATGAAAATCTAAATGAGTAGAATGTAGTAAATGTATTAAAAATGATATTTGTGAATGACCATGGAAGGAATATCCAGATATGTATGGTTGGGAAGAATTTATACCTATAAAATAATTATTTATGCAAATATCAGCTATAAATAAATTCTCTCTTATAGAATTTCCATGAGAAATTTCAAGTATAGTTTTTACACCATCTTGTAATTTTAGATGTGGTTATTGTCATAATAGTGAATTTGTATTACCAGAAAAGTTAAAATATATATATAAAAAATTAATAATTGAAGAAGCATTTTTTAACTTTTTAGAAAATAGAAAATGAAAACTAACTTGAGTTTCTATTTGTGGCTGAGAACCTACAATGCAATCTGATTTAAAAGATTTTTGTAAAAAAATAAAAGATATGTGATATAAGGTTAAATTAGATACAAATGGAAGAGATCCTCAAATTATTTCAGATTTAATAAATGAAAAATTAGTTGATTATGTTGCTATGGATATAAAACATGAAGTATGAAGTTTTGATAAAATTATATGAGTAAAAATAGATGAAAAACCATATTTAGAAACTATAAAAATACTTTTGAATTCAAATATAGATTATGAGTTTAGAACTACTGTTATAAAATGAATTCATGATGAAAAAATAATAGAAAATATTTCAAAATACACTTCTGGAGCAAAGGCTTATTATATACAAAATTATAAATCTTGAAATACTCTTGATCCAGATTTTTCTTGAAAGAGTTTTTCAGAAGAAGAATTAGAAAAATTTAAAAAAATAGCTCAAAATAGTGTAAAAAAAGTAGAAATAAGAAACTAAAAAACTATAAAAGATTTTATAGTTTTTTTATTGCAAAAAATCAATATTTTGTATAATGAATTATATTTTACATCAATATATTGTAACTTATAAAAATATGTACTGTATAAATTGTTGACATGACAATACAAGAGTAACTGATTCTAGAACTTCTGAAGATTGAAAAAGTATCAGAAGAAGGAGAGAGTGTGAAAATTGTCATAATAGATTTACAACTTTTGAAAAAATAGAAACAACAGATTTGATAGTTGAAAAAACTTGAAATAGAAAACAAAGATATGACAAAGATAAACTAGAAGATAGTATTTTAAAAGCTGTAAATAAAAGAAATATAAGTATAAATTCAATTAATGATTTGATCAGAAAATTGGAATTTAAATGGTGAAATAGAAATGAAATAACTTCAAAAGAAATTTGAAGAGATGTTTTAGAAGCATTACATTGATTAGATGAAGTTGCATATATAAGATACGCATCAGTTCATTTAAATTTTGAAAATGCTAGTGACTTTATAAAATTTATAAATGAAAAAAATTTTAGTTAGTTGTTTTTAACAAAAAATTAACAACATTTTTTAAAATAAAATGATTTTTTAATTAAAATCATTAAATTAGTTTTAAATATTTTTTAACATAGGTTTTAAGATGACACAAATAATGCAAGCAAATCCAATTTTCAACCCAAAATGAAATGATGATGTTGCACACAGAACAATAATAAAATGAAATACAACAGGTTTATTTCAATTAAATGCAGTTAAGTATAATTGGGCAAAAAGTTTATATCAAGTTATGGTTTGAAATTTTTGGCTTCCAGAAAAAGTAAAATGACTTTGAGAAGATGCTAATCAATTTAAAAAAGAATTAACTGCTGATGAAGCTAGAGCATATAAATGAATATTATCGTTTTTAATATTTTTGGATAGTATACAAACTATGAATTTGCCAAATTTTTCTGAATATGTAACTGCTCCTGAAGTTAATCTTATACTTTCTATACAAACTTATCAAGAAGCAATTCACTCTCAATCTTATGCTACTATTTTAGAAACAGTTGTTGATTCTAAGGATAGAGAAGAAATATACTATTTTTGGAGAAATGATAAGCATTTACTTGAAAGAAATGAATTTATTTGAGGAATTTATCAAAAATTTATTGATAATCCAAATGATGAAAATTTCTTTGCTTGAATAATTTGAAATTTTTTACTTGAAAGTATTTATTTCTATAACTGATTTGCATTCTTTGATACTCTTGCTGATGCATGAAAAATGGTTGACAGATAGAATGATAAATTATATTAGAAGAGATGAATTAACTCATGTTACTATTTTTGCTAATTTAATTAAAGAAATTAAAAAGGAATTCCCAGAAATGTATAGTGAAAAACTTATACTTGAAATGATGGATACCGCAGTTAAACAAGAAGTAAAATGGTCTAAACATATTTTATGAGAAAAAATCATAGGTATGGGTCATGAAAATATAGAAAACTATACAAAATGGCTAGCTAATGAAAGATTAAATATGTTAGGTATAAAACCACTTTATCCAGATGTAATAAAAAATCCATATAAACATCTTGATAGATTACAAGATAATAATGGTGAAAAATGAAATTTCTTTGAATCTACAGTTACAAATTATGCACAATCAAGTGCTATGAAATGAAGTTGGGATTTCTAGATAAATAAAAAAACTGCCTTTGGCAGTTTTTTTATTTATCTTAAATTATCTTCATGTACACTATTTGCAGCAAGACATCATTCTGCTGAACTCATAATAGTTTGTTTAAATTTGTTACTATTTGTTGTCACATCTCAAGCAGCATAAAGTCATTTTACACTAGTTTCTTGTCTTGCATCAACTACTAAACATCACTCACTATCTTTTTCTAATCATAAATTATCAACAATTGAAGTATTTGGTAGTGTTCCAACAGCTACAAATATACCATCTGCTTTTAATTCTTTACCTGATTTTAATTTTACTCAAGTCATACCAAGAGCATCTCAAACTATTTCTTCAACTTCTTCATTTAAAACCATTTCAATATTTTCTTTACTCATAGCTTTATCTATCCAAGAAGTTTCAGCTCTAAAAGTATCTTTTCTATGAACAAGATATACTTTTTTACAAATATCTGACAAATAAAGAGCTTCAGTTACAGCAGTATTTCATCCTCAAACAATAATAACTTCTCTATTTCTAAAAAACATTCAATCACAAGTAGCACAATAACTTACTCATTTTCATAAAAATTCTTTTTCACCTTTTGCTCAAAGATGTCTATGATTATTTCAAGTTGCGATAATTACATATTTTGATTTAAATTCTTTTCATGAAGCAGTAACTATATGAAAATGATCATCATGTTTTGTTACATTTGAAACCATTTCATTTATTATTTCACTTCCAGAAGATATAGCATGTTCTTTAAAAGAGTCCATTATTTCTTTTCATGGAGCAGAAATAGTTCATGGCCAGTTTTCAACTCTATGAGAAGTAGCCAGAGCTCAACCAGGTTGAGCTCAAATAATCAAATTTTTTAGTTTATATCTACTAGCATACATTCAAGCAGGGTATCAAGCAGAACCAGCTCAAACAATTATTAAATCATAATCTAAGTTTGTCATTTTAAAATATTTAATATCTAAAAAATAATTCTTTTTATAGAATTATTTATGTACTTATTTTATTAACTTTCTATACTTTGTAAAGTAAAATTTTAATTAATGAGAATTATTCTCATTAATAAGACAATAATTTGAATTGACTTTATATGTTTTTTATTTATATTTAATTTACTTTTTGTTCAACTAATTTTTAGAAAGGAGTAAGTTATGAATAAACCTGCTCCAATGAAAGGGAAAGGTAGGAGGAAAACAGATCGACAGATTTGGCTTATGAAATATGAAAGGGATTCTAAAAAAATTGAAAGAGATTTTTCCCTTGTACATGATGAGATTGAAATTGATTCATTTAGTGTTTCAGAGCAAAACTTTAGAAAAACGCCTGATAAAAAAGTAGAGTTTTTGCGCTGCAAAAAAAATAAAAACGAGATAAAAAAGTATAGCATAAAGAAATTCTTTTTGTCTATTATCTTTTTTTTCTCTAAGCTGATGAAAGCTTCCTGATTTTTTCAGGAGGCTTTTATTTTTTTAACTATTTGATAAAATTAATAAAAAGTATAAAATAATAAAAATAAAATTAATAAATATATATGAGTAGAAAGGTAAGTGAGAGGGAATTAGAGCAAATGCAGGAAAATCTTGAATATTCAGGATGAGAACTTAGAGTATTTTTAGCAGATATTCTTCCAGAAGATATAGAGATTAGACACAATATGGAAGATAGAATGAGGGAACTTGAAAACTTGGTAAATACTTATGGATGAGTTGTTATTGTTAAACATATTCAAAATAAAAGTGTTCCTGATTATAATACATTTATTTGAGAATGAAGACTTGATCAAATAATAGAAGAAATGCAAAGGGAAAATGGAAATATTTTGATACTATGAAATATTTTAAAACCAAAACAAATATATTCAATAAATGAAAAACTTAAACCTATTTGAGCTAAAGCTTGGGATAGGGTAGATTTAATATTGAAAATATTTGAAAGAAATGCAAAAAGTAAAGAAGCTAAATTACAAATTGAATTAGCTGCAATTAAGCATATGTGACCTCGTATTTTTGATATGTGAATGGAGCTTTGAAGACAAGCTTGAAAAGGTAGTTGAGAATCAAATACTGAAATAATGAAAAGACATCTTCAAAGAAGACTTATAAATATCAAAGAAGAACTTGCACATTTTGAAAAAGTTAGAGCTCAACATAGACAGTCAAGAGATAGAAAATGAATAAAAACAGTTTGAGTAGTTTGATATACAAATGCATGAAAATCAACTCTTACAAATAGCTTAACAAAAAAATGAGTATTGGCAGAAGATAAACTTTTTGCAACTCTATGAACTAGTGTTTGAAAAATGTTTGTTGAAGCGAGTTATGATTTAAATAGTTGAGCATATATACCACCAAAAGAAATCCTTATAAACGATACAATTTGATTTATAAGAGAATTGCCACCAGAATTGATAGACGCTTTTAAATCAACCTTAGAAGACTCTATAGAGGCAGATTTATTGTTACATGTTATAGATTGTAGTGATCCAAAACTTGAAAATAAAATTCAAGTAGTTGAAGATATTCTTGAAAAAATAAAAGCTAATCAACAAAGGATTTATGTTTTTAATAAAATGGATTTTCTAAGTAATGATGAATTTGAAATAGAAGAAAAATGAGAGAAAAAAATATATAAAAATAAAAAAGAGTATTTAACACTAAAATATTCAAAATTAAATCCTATTTTTATATCAGCTTCAAATAAAGAAAATTTAGAAGAACTTAAAAATAAAATAATTATCAATTTATAGTATTAATAAAAAATATGAATTTATATATATATATCTTAATTTTATTTTTTATATCTTTATTTAGTTATGCTATATTTACTGTAATAAGGCTATCTATAAAGAAAAAAATACCAAAACAAAGAAAAGCTTATTTAAATAAGCTTTTTAAGGATATTTCAATAAAAAATTGAAGTAAAGAAAAAATAATAGATTATGATAAACTTTATCATAAAATTTTAATTGAAATATGATATGATTGAAATTTTTGAGATATTTTAAAATTGGAACCAAATGAAATTTGAAATATAAATAAAGTTTGGGAATTACATAAACTTAGAAATAAACTTGTTCATGATTTTGATTTAATAGATGAAAAAGTATTACAAAAGGCAGAAAATGAATATTTTAGAGAGATATTTTTTTTATTAAAATAGAAAAATATAATTTGTCTATCTAAAAAGTGATTTTTTAGCAACATTTTAATGAAAATTTAATGTGCCATTAGTATAATAAAAAAGTCCCGAGGAAATGTTGTGAATTTAGGAGAGCTCACATTTAATTTCCGGGACTTTTTTTTATTGTATTAATTTTATATTCTATTTCAAGTTGCTATATTTAATCTATTAAGCATGTCATCATTTGTTTCCCAATTTACGCAAGCATCAGTTATACTTACTCATGGTAATAAATTATCACTTAAAGATTGATTTCATTCGTTTAAGTTTGATTCAATCATAACTCATACTATTTTTTTATTTCATGCTTCTAATTGTTTTGCTACATCTTCACAAACAATTGGTTGATTTCTGTGATTTTTTGAACTATTTGCATGAGAGAAATCTACAATTATACCAGTTTTAATTCAAGCCTTATCTAACTTTGTAGAAGTTTCTTCTATACTTTTTTCATCATAATTAGTTCAATTTGCTCATCATCTAAGGATTATATGTCAATCTGGATTTCAAGCTGTTCTAACTTGAGCAACTCTTCATTCTTTAGTTACAGATAAAAAACTATGTTTTCATCTAGCAGATTTTATAGCATCAACCGCAATTTGAAGATCTCAAGTTGTACCATTTTTAAATCAAACAGGCATACTTAAACCAGAAACAAGTTTTCTATGTTCTTGGCTTTCAGTAGTTCTAGCTCAAATTGCTCACCAAGTTACTAAATCTCAAATGTATTGAGGAGTAATTGTATCAAGAAATTCTACAGCAGTAGGAATTCACATTTTATTTATTTCTAATAATAATTTACGAGCTATTTTTAAACCTGAATTTATATCACAACTATCATCTAAATGAGGGTCATTTAATAATCATTTCCATCCAACAGTTGTTCTTGGTTTTTCAAAATATGTTCTCATAACAAGAAATAAGTGAGGATTTTTTTCTTGTACTCATTTTAATAATTCTGCAAATTCTATAGCTTCATCAGGATTATGAATAGAACAAGGACCAGTTATAACCAGTAATCTAGGGTCATTTAATTGTATAATATTACTTGTTGCAGTTCTGCTTAATTCTATGAATTGTGCAGTTTTTTCATCAAGAGGTAGACTTTCAACTAATTCTTTTGGAGTTATAGTTTCAGTAATTTCATCAATTCTTTTATCATCTACAATAGATAATGTATCTTTTCTAGGTTGGTTCATAAAAAAACATTTTAAAAAATAAATTTTATAAAAAAAGACCTTTTTTCAAAGGTCTTTAGTTTTTATAAAAAATGGTTTAAATTTTATATACTAAAAAAACATCCTTTGAAGAAGAATATGTTTCAAAAGAAGAAGAAAAAATAATTTTGTCTTAAATTTCTCATTTTTTTTAGTTAAAATTTACACTTATATTTTTAATTATTTTATATAATATGTCAAATAAAAAATTATTTTTTATATTTTATTACATAAAAAATAAAAACAAAAATGGCATTGTATAGCCTTTTTAATCTATCTATTTTTCTTGGTCAAGTAAGTAGTCTATAAAGCCACTCAACTCATAAACTTCTCCAAATCTTTGGAGCTCTTTTTTGAAATCATATAAAATAATCAAAACTAGAACCAATTCCAAGTCATATTTTGATATTTTGACAAGCTTGCATTATTTCAATAACTGATTCTTCTTGTCTCTTCATTCAAAGAGTAGAAAATATGATTTTACTATTATTATTTTTAATACTTTCTATTATTTCATTTTTCTTAATAGGTTCATAAATATAATAATCAAATTCAAGATTATTAAATTTATTTTTTAATAGAGTAGAAAATACTTTTTGAGACTCAACTTTTTTTGAATCTGTAGGGTTATATAAATCAATAATAGTTACTTTTATATTATTTTTTTCACTATATTCTACTAAATCTTTTGTTAAATCACTACCACAAATTCTTTCACCATATTTTTCATAAAGAAATTTTCTTCTAAAAAATAAGTTGAAAAAAAAGTAAGGTAATAGTGATATATTTATAAATTTATTATAATTATTGTCTATTATTTGGTAAGCTATATATAAACCAATTCAGTCAGAAGTATTGTAGGTTGCTTTGTTTATTAAACTTTCAAATTCTTTGTCTTTTAGTGTTTTTAAAAGTATTTCTGGATTTGGTGTAAAAACTATATTTTGAGTTTCAAGTTTTACTATTTTTTCAAATAAATCTTTATATTTTATCTTATCTATTTTTATTCAAAATACTTGCATATATTTTATTTAATTTTATTATTTAACAAAGTATAAATAAATAAGTTAAAATGCAAAATTTACAAGAAAAAAAGATAGCGATAGTCTGTGATTGGATAAAAGATTGGTGAGGTGCTGAAATAGTTTTGGAGCAAATGCTTGAGATATTTCCTAATGCTGATATTTTTACTAGTATTTTTTTCGGGAAAAATAATCCTATTTTTAAAAATAGAGTTGTAAAAACAAGTTTTATTCAAAATATACCAATTTTAAATAAATCACATAAATTAGCTTTATTTTTTAGACCACTTGCTTTTGAAAGTTTTGATTTAAGCTCTTATGATATAGTTATAAGTTCCACAAGTGCTGAAAGTAAATGAGTTATAACTAAACCTGAAACACTTCAAATTTGTTATTGTCATACTCCAACTAGATATTTTTGGTCACACTATCATGAATATATAAATATGATGGAGTTTGGTATATTAAATCCAATTTGAAAATGGTTAATGCCAAAAGTAGTTCATAAGCTTAGAATATGGGATTTTGTAGCATCAAAAAGACCAGATTATTTTATAGCAAATTCTATAAATACCTCTAATAGAATCAAAAAATATTATTGATTAGAAAGTGAAGTTATATATCCTTGTTTAGATATAGATAAAATTCCTTTTAGTAATGAAAAAGAAGATTATTATTTTTATAATAGTAGATGTATACCATATAAAAAATTTGATTTAATAGTTGATGCTTTTAATGAAAATTGAAAAAAAATAAAAATAGCTACAAATACTGAAAATAAACTTTATAGAGAATTAAAAGAAAAATCAAACTCTAATATAGAGTGGATTTTAACAAGTGATTTAGATTTGATAAATAAGCTTCATTCAAAAGCAAAAGCATTTTTATTTCCACCTGAAGAAGATTTTTGACTTGTTCCAATTGCTGCAATGGCAAGCTGAACACCTGTAATAGCATATGGTAGATGATGAGCTCTTGAAACAGTTGTTTCATGAATTACTTGAGTATTTTTTGAAGAACAAACTATAACTTCTTTAAATAAAACAATAGGTGATTTTGAAAAAATGACTTTTAATAATGAAAAAATAAGAGAGCATGCTATGACTTTTGATAAAAAAATGTTTAGAGAAAAATTGACTGATTTTATAAGCTCAAAAATTGGATAATATATGTATAATATGTTAAAATAATTTTAATTTAATTTTTAATAATAATTTTATGGAAGCACAATCTTTTGGTTTACTTTGAGAAGGTTTAAATTTGTTTTTATGATTTGGTTGATTATTAGCATTTATAATTATATATTTTATATTTACATATAACTCAATAATTAATACAAAAAATACAGTTAAAGAAGCATTTTCTTCTATTGATACAGTTTTACAAAATAGATATAATTTAATACCAAATTTAGTAGAAGTTGTAAAACAATATATGCAACATGAATCATGAGTTATATCTAAAGTTACTGAGCTTAGAGCTAATCTTATGTCTAATTCAAATAAAAGTTCTCTTGAAAGATTTGCTCAAGAAAATGAATTACAAGCTGGTTTGAAATCTATTTTTGCTGTTGCAGAAAATTATCCAGATTTAAAAGCAAGTGCTAATTTTTTAGAATTACAAACATCTTGGTCTGAAATAGAAGATAGATTACAATGAGCTCGTAGAGCATATAATGCATCAATTAAAGAATTAAATAATAAAAAAGAAATGTTTCCTTCAAATATAGTTGCATCAATGATGACAATTGAAGATTATAAAATGTTTGAAGCTGATTCTTCTGCTAGAGTTGAAAAATTGGATGCAAAAGCTATGTTTTCATAAAATAAAAAATAAAAATAAAAATAAAATATGAACTGATTAAGAGAATATGCAATTAAAAAATGACTTGATGATGGTAGTGAAATTGCTAAATTAGAATCATTTTTTGAAGATTTTGAAATAAAACAAACACTGGAAGAAGTTGATAAAAATCGTATTAAAAGATATTTTTGGCTTTTGTGATGAATTTGATCTATGTACTTATTTTTTTGATATTTTTTTTCAAAATGAGTAGTTACAATAAATTGAGTTACAAGAGATGCTAACTTTTTTGATGCTGTTTTGACTGCATCATCTTTTTTGATACCTATAGTTTTGATTTATTCTGCCATAGTTATGTTTATTTTTCGTAAGAAAATAGAATCACCAATAAAAGAAAAAATATTAACTAAATTATCAAAGAAAGTTTATGAAAATTTAGAATATAATTCTTGAAAAAAATATGCATTTTGAGAAATTAGGGAATTAAGATCATCAAATTTTTTAAATTCATATGAAAGAGTTGATAAAATTGAAGATTCAATAGCATTTACTTTACAAAAAGATGGTAAATATGCTTCTGTTCAATGATATGAACTTCAAACATCTGAAGTTAGATGAAGTTGAAAAAATAGAAGAAGAGTAATTACAAATCATTGTTATTTATTAAAAACAAGATTACCAAGTGCTCGTATAAATATAAAAAATGATATTTTTATTAAAGATGATAGAAATGATACTACGAGAAATAAATTTTTACCTCCAATTATTGTCGCTGTTATTATATCAATTGTTTTATATTTTTATACAAAAACTTTTTTAGTATTTATAATAACATTTTTTTTAAGTTTAATTATTGAATATATTTTATATCATAAATTTAATTGAAAAAATCGTGTTATATTAGAAAATCTTGATTTTGAGAAGTTATTTGATGTGTATAGTGATGATCAAGTTGAAAGTCGTATGATAATAACAACTGCTTTTATGGATCGTCTAGTAAACCTTGCAAATAAAACAAAAAGAAAGTATAATTTTTTATTTAGAGACAATGTTTTTTACGTAAAATGGAACATATCAATTTGATATTTAGAAGTAAATACTTTGAAAAAAATATCTAGTAATATAGAAACTATTGTAGATTGGTATATAGAAATGAAAGAGATAATTTCATTTATACATGATATGCAAATTTTATATCTTTCTAAAACAGATAGTAAATTTATATGAGATGATTTAAAAATACCTGAATATGAAACTATGAAAGATTAAGATTTTGGTTCAATCAATTTAGGACTTTGAAATATATGAATTGGAAATTTTCCTTGAAAATTTACTTTAAAATAAAACTAGAAACCGAAGGTTTCTAGTTTTATTTTATAATTTGTTTTTAAAATTTTCTAGTATTAATAATCTATCATTTTCTCTTAGTAGAGGATTCAATTCTCATAAATCAGAGTGTTTATTATCAACTTCTCAAATATGATGATTATCGCTTCAAGCAGTAATTATTATAGAGTATTTTTCTTTAAATTCATATATTGCTTCAATCCATTCTATACTAGCTTTTGAGTTTATTTCTATACCATTTATTCAATTTTCAACATAATAAGGATATATTTTTTTAAAATATTCAAGTCCTTCTTTTTTAAAACTTAAATTTGGATGTGCAATAGATATTATTGCATTATTTGTTTTTGCAAGTAGAGAACAAACTTCAATATTTGGTTCATATTCAGGTACATCTATTCAATACTTTAATCAATATATTTGATAATGTTCTCAAACTTCTTTTAAAAACATTTCAAAAAAACTTTGAGGATTTATATCTAATTTTCAACTTATTTTTTGAGCAAGTATTATATTTTCAGTATTTAGAAATAAATATTGTCATATATTAAATCTATTTAAAGTTTCTAATTTTTTTCATATAGTTAAAAAATAATTTAAAAAATCATTTAATTCTATTTTAAATCATAATTTTTTTAATTTTTCTATTTGTTTTATTATAAGTAATTGTTTTTTTTCAACAGTATTTTCTAAAATATCTCTTATATTTTTTCAAAAATTTCTAGAGTAACAAGTTAAATGAAGACTTTTTTTATTTTTTAAATCTCTAGCTGATATTTCTGTAGAGTAACAAGATTCTATTCCTATTTTTTGAGCATTATCTATGAAATCATTTGAACTAATTACATCATGATCTGTTAATGCTATAAATTGTAATTTTTTTTCATAAGCATCATTTATTATTTCTTCTCCTGAATTTTTTCAGTCTGAAGCTATAGAATGAAAGTGTAAGTCGAACATATATCTATATTTAAAAAATAAAATACATCTATATAATGTTTATATTTTAAAAAATGTATTTTATTTTATACGACTATGTAATTATATTTTAAAAAAAGTAAATATTTTCTTTATTTTAAGATGTTTTTAATTATAATTAAAAGTGTAATATAATTTTACATATTTATATGAGTGAACAAATATTGAAAAAAATAGGTTTAAATGAAGAAGAATCAAAAATATATCTTTTTTTAATTTCAAACCCAAAAAAAACTCTTACAGATTTATCAAAAGAGTTATCTATAAATAGACCAAAGCTTTACAAAGTTTTACCTTCTATGCAAGAACAATGACTCATTTCAAAAGTATTAATTTGAAAAAGAATTTATTTTATTGCAGAAAATCCAAAGATATTTAATACTTATTTAGATAATATAAAAAAAGATTTTGAAGATTATATTCCAGTGCTTGAAAGTCAGTTTTCAAATAATTTTTCTAAACCTATTTTTAAACATTTATCATGAAAATCATGAATTAGAAATATATTTTTAGATATATGAAATTCACTTAATAAATGAGATGTTTTTTATAGATATAGTTCTAGAAATAATGTAGGTAAAACAAGTATAGATAAAAAAGAATATGATAAATATAAGAAATTAAGAGATGAAAAAAAACTAGAAAGAATGGTTATTACTAATGATTATTTAAATAATTTAAAAGAAAATAAACTTGATAAAGAAGTTGTTATAGTTCCTAAAAATTTTGATATTTTTGAAGACAATATAACAAAGATTATTTATGCAAATAAAGTTGCAATTATAGATTATAATTCAGAAGAGTCATTTATTATAGAGAGTTATATTTTTGCAAATTTTGAGAAAAAATTATTTAAATTACTTTTCAATTTTTTGAAAAAAATAAAATAAGATAGCTTTTGCTATCTTATTTTAATATTATTTTTGATAAAAATGTATTTATTTTTTCTTTATTTTCATCTAGATTATAACAATTATAATTTCTATAATGTTTTAAAATTATATTTAATAAATTAGCATTTTTAGATATGTCTAAATTATTTATAGGATTTTTTAATATATTATCATAATTTATATTTGGACTTAAATTTCATATTGATGTAGAATCAAAGTCATTAAATTGACTTGCTAATGATCACCAAATACCATTTGGATATTTAATTCAAGTTCTTACAATTTCAACTTTATTATCATTCATTGTGCTTATTTCATCATCTCATTTTGTAAAATAATAAAATTCTTTTTCAGTGTTTCAAATTGTTAGTTTTATTGTGTATACTCAAGAAGTTAAGAAAAAATTTAAGTTTGATAAATCAAAACTATATGTACTTGCTCATACAAAATTTTTGTTTTCTGTAGCCGCTCAGTTCATAAAAC
>CALMJA010000039.1 GCA_937864295.1 uncultured Candidatus Altimarinota bacterium
TGATAGTTGTAGTGGCAGTTTTATATGTTGTCTACTTCGGTCTCAAAAAAAAGAAAATAAGAGAATGCTTTGCTGTTCATGAATACGAGATAGAACCTGTTCACTTCAATGAACGGATGAAACTCTATTTATCAGCACCATTGCTATCTGGTAATGGAATTGCAATGTGGAGAGTTTATTTCTCCATCCCGTTGGCCATACTTACAGTTCTCTTTTACAAAGAAACTGTGGTTAGTTCAATACTATTACAGTTCTATGTGTTTCTATTTGTAACTGACGCCTTAGATGGTGCTGTTGCAAGGAGTTTGAACAATGTAACAAACTTAGGAAAGGTACTAGACCCGTTTGCAGATAAGTTCTTGGACTTAATAATCCTTGCAATTGTCTGCTTGTTTTCTAACAATAGCTTTTTCGTATTGTCTGCTGTGTTTATCTGTATGGTTGACATAGCTGGCCAGTCCGTTAGAGCAAAAACTAGCAATCCAGCAGCAAACTGGGTAGGAAAAACAAAAACAGTATTCAAAGTGATTACCATCTATGTAGTTAGTCTTAACAGGTTTGACCTGTATCTTGACTATATCGGTGGAACATTGCTTGTAATTAGTGCGGTTTTCACGTTTGCTTCATTTTATCTGAAAATAAAAGATAGACTGAAGTTTAAATCTTGAGAGCCAAGCCAAATGAAAAAAGCCACGCATGCGTGGCTTTTTGTTTTTTATAATCCATATCTTTCCATAAAAGCTTTATTTTCAACCTCTCTTCACATAAAATCAAAAAATAATTCTGTCGCTTTTTTTCTAGTTCATTGTCATATTATTGTTTTTAATAATTTTTCTCAAGTTTCTGCGGAAAACATTCACATTTCTTTAATTCTAGAAAATACATCTGCTTCTATTATTTCTGCCCACATATAAGAATAATATCCTGCTGCATATCATCAACCAAATATATGATTGAAACTACAATACATTTTATAATCCTCTCATCTTTTAAAAATACTATATTTATTTACTATTTCCAATATTTTTCTATCAAGTTCTTCTGTACTTTTAGGTATTTCACTACTATATAAACTCATATCCAAAAGTGCAAATTCATTTTGTCTAGCAACAAAAACTCCAGTCATAAAAGTCTTTATTTTTTCAAGTTTAGTCATTATTTCATCACTAAAATTTTCTCAAGTTTCTATATGTTTAGAAAGTTTTTTCAAACTATCTTTATCACTTACCCAATTTTCAAGTAATTGACTTGGTAATTCTACAAAATCCCATTCTACTCAAAAACCAGATAATTCACTATATTTACTTTCTGAGAGTAACTCATGAAGAGCATGTCAAAATTCGTGAAAAAGTGTTTCTACATCTCTCAAATACAATGTAGTTTTTCATGAGTTTGCTTTTTGAAAATTACAAACATTTAAAATAACAGGAACTCCAAAGTCTGGAAAATATTCTTTTTCTCTTAAATTATCAGCCCATGCTCATGGTCTTTTTCATTTTCTATAAAATGCATCTAAAAAATAGTATGATATAAGTTTTCCTTTTTTGTAAATTTCATAAACTCTTACATCGCTATTGTATGATTCTATACTTGATTCTTTTATTTCCAGAGAATAAAAATTTTCTATAAATCTATGTAAATAACTTAATACATCTTCAAATTCAAAATAATTTTTTAAAACTTTTTCATCAAGAGAATATTTTTCTTCTTTTAATATTCTAGTGTAATAAGCCAAATCATAAGTTTCTATATGATCTAATTTAAAGTAATCTTTTACTTCTTTTAAATCAAGTTCAGCTTTTTTTATAGCCTTAGCTGAAACAGAATTTAATAATTCAAAAACTTGTTCTGGAGAATCTGCCATCTTATCTTTTAAACTAAGTTCAGCATAATTTTTATATCAAAGCAATTTTGCTTTTGCATCTTTTAGTTTTAATAACTCTAAAACTATTTCTCTATTATCAAATTTTCAAGCACTTGCAGTTGTATATGAAGCTTTTTCGAAATATGCTCTTATTTCCTTACTAGTACAATATTTCATAATAGCAGAATAACTTGTTGGATCACTATCAAAAAGATACCCGCCCTTTTCTTCTCAAGCCATTTTTGCTACTTCTAAAACATCACTAGGTAAATCTTTGATAAGTTCAAAATCAGTGATTAAATACTCAAAAGTTTTTTCATCATCTACTATATTATTTGTAAACTTATCACTTAATTCTCACAATTTTTTATTTATTTTTTTTATTTCTTCTTGTTTTTCAAGTGGTAAATCTATTCATCTATCTTTGTAAGATTTAATTCTTAAATCCATTATTCTTTTTTGCTCTATATCTAGAGATAATGCATTATTTACATATTCTAATTTTTCAAAATATGGTTTATTATATGCAACTTCGTTTGAAAAGTCTTGTAATTTTGGTCTAAAATTTTCTATTATATCTCTCACTTTATCGCTTGATTCTACACTTTCAAAATGATTAAGTAAACTCCAAAAATAATCCAAAATAGATTCATCTTCAAAACTATCAAAAGTCAGAGAAGAATTTTCAAGTTTCAAAAATTCATCAAATTTCACTTTTTCATTTTCTAATTCTTGTTCCAAAATCTCACTAGCCATATCCAAAACCTCATTTGAAAAAAGAAATTTTAAATCTGGAAATTTTTTATTTTTAAGTTCTTGTATAATTTTTTCTTTTTGTGTCATAATAATATTTATTTTTATCTAATTTTAAGTAGTATATATCATATAAAAAATAACTAATAATTCAAAAAATAATGAAACTAAGTGAAAACATAAGTAAAGATTGGTTAGAAATCATAGAAACAGAAATTAAAAAACCATATTTTCAAGAAATAAACACAAAAATAAATGATGATATAAACACATGAATAACTATATTTCCACCATTAAATATGGTATTTAATGCTTTTGAAAAAACTACATTTAATGATATAAAAGTAGTTATTTTATGACAAGACCCTTATCATGGAGCTGGACAAGCACAAGGATTTTGTTTTTCAGTTCCTCAATGAACTAAACTTCCACCAAGTTTAAAAAATATTTATAAAGAAATAAATAATTCTCTGCAAATTGATAATAAAAATAATGGAGATTTAACGGCTTGGACAAAACAATGAGTTTTCTTGTTAAATGCAATTCTAACTGTGCAAGCTTGAAATCCTGCAAGTCACTCTAAAATTGGTTGGGAAAAATTTACTAATGAAATCATTAAAAAAATAAGTGAAAAACAAGAAAAAGTAGTTTTTTTACTTTGGTGAGCTTTTGCAATAAGTAAAAAATCACTTATAGATACAAATAAACACATAGTTTTAGAAAGTCCTCACCCATCTCCTTTTTCTGCTCATAGATGATTTTTATGAAATAATCATTTCAAAAAGACAAATGAAATATTAAAAAGTTGGTGAAAAAAAGAAATAGATTGGAAAATATAAAAAAAGACCTAAAGGTCTTTTTTTATACAATAAATTTTTTATCAATAACTCAATCTATTATTTCTATTCATTCTTTTTGTAATTTTTCTATTTTTTCCTCTACTCATCTCTTCGAATTATATCAACTTATTTTTCAATTTGAAGATATAACTTTATAACAAGGATATACTTCCGGAAATTTATTATATCTCATAGTTTGAGAAACTTTTCTAGGGTGAACAGAAAAAATTAATCATATATTTTTATATGTAGTAACTTTTCACTTTGGTATAGTCAAAAGATAATCAAGTATGGATTGTTTCATCTTATTTTTTTAATTCATTTAAAACTTCATCTGTTTTTGTAGAATAACTAACTCAAACAAAAGGTATTTCATAAACATGACTAAGTATTATAGAGTGAAGTCTCATAGCTATACAAATATCTATTTCTTTATTTTTATAAGCATCATAAACTTCCATCATATTTTGTTTTATAGAAACTCACTCTTCTCAAACAAAATTAATTAAAAAAAGTAAATCATTTGCTAAATCATCACTATCATGAAAACTATGAGGTAATAAAATAACTTGTGCTCATTCTCAAACTAAATAATTTATTACTTCTCTAATTCTTCACTCTTCCATACGAACAGACACATTTGATTTTTCTACAAAATATCAAGCCCTCAGAGCTAATCAGATTTTTTTTCAAGCTAAATCAAAATCACGAAACAATGTTTTATCAAAATGATAAGACGAAACAGTTCAAATTATAGATTTCTTTATAGTTAATTCTCATGCATCATAAAAAACTGGGTCTTTTTCTATGCTAGATTTTATTCATAGAGATTTTAGTAATTCAAAACTATAATTATCTCTTACTTCTATTTTATAAGCTTTTTTAAATATATCTCTAACTTTTTTTAGGTTTAATTCATTTTTTATATTTATTCAAACTCTAAAAAATATAAATTTTTTCATAAAAAATCTAAAAAATCTAACTCTAAAAAGCCAAGAATCTAGAGGATTTTTTGTAGATTGAACTTCATCATCATATATAATTCCACCTCAACCTATAACTATTAAATCACTTTTTATAACGCAAAAAAGAAAAACTAAAAAATTTATAAAATTTCTAAATAGATTTTTTCATTCTCTTATTCAAATTGGAAAATATTCACTATAAACTACGCTAGAGTCTGTAAAAAATGGATTTTTTTTATCATAAGTAAAAACTCTAAATTTAGTATCTTCTCAATACTCTTTTTTCAAAAGTTTTATCTCGTTTTTTAATATCAATTCATCTCAAAGGTTTTGTGCTCAAATCGAAGCAAAAATACTTATTTTCATTTTTTATTATTAAATTTAATTTTGGTTTTTATTATAAAAATATTTTTTGAAAATGCTAGAAAAAATATTATTTCTCCTCCCTCTTCCTAAAACTAAGAGCTTCTAAAATATGCTCTTTTTTTATATCATCACTTCACTCTAAATCAGCTATAGTTCTAGATAATTTAAGTATTCTATAATATGCTCTTGCCGACAAATTTAAGTTTGAAATAGCTTGTTTTAATATATTTTCACTCTCCAAATCAAGTTTACAGTATTTGTTTATTTCCTTTGTTGTCATCTCACTATTAAAAGTGATTTTTGTATTTTTAAATCTATTTAATTGAATAATTCTAGACTTCTCAACTTTGTCTTTTATCATTTTAGAAGTAACTGCATTTTCATATTTTTCATCAACTTTAAATTCACTTGTTTTTACCTTTGGTACTTCTATAAATATATCTATTCTATCTATAAGTGGCCCAGAAAGTTTGCTTTTATAATTTTCTATTTGTCTAAAAGTACAAACACAATCTTTGTCTGGATCAGATAAAAAACCACAAGGACAAGGATTCATAGCTCAAACTAATATAAATTTAGCAGGATAAGTCAAACTTGCATTTATTCTATTTACAGTGATTTCTCAATCTTCAATTGGTTGTCTTAAAACTTCCAAAACACTTTTATTAAACTCTAAAACTTCATCCAAAAACAAAACTCATTTATGTGCTAGAGAAATCTCTCCTGGTTTAGCATTTCTTCATCATCAAATAATACTTACAGAACTTGCTGTATGATGTATAACCCTAAATGGTCTTTTTGTGATTATAGGATTTTCACTATTTAAAAGTCCTGAAATACTATAAATCTTTGAAACTTCAATTGCTTCATCAATTGTTAAATCAGGAAGTATTGTAGAAAATGCTCTACTAAGCATAGTTTTTCCAGAGCCAGGAGGTCCACTCATAATTATATTATGTCCTCAACTTGCAGCAATTTCAAGAGCTCTTTTTGCATGATTTTGTCACAAAATATATTTTAAATCATATTTATTTTCTAAAAATAAGTCTTTATTCAAATTTTTAAAATCCAGTTTTGGGACTAATTCTAATGGTTTATCTTTATTTAAAATATCAATTAAATCAGTTAAATTATTTATTCAGACAATATCAATTCAAGGAATAATTGAAGCTTCTAAAGAATTTTCAAGTGGTAAAAATATTCTTTTAAATCATTTTTCTTTTGCTCAAATTGTACTAGGTAGAGCTCCTGAAATTTTTCTAAGTTTTCAATCAAGAGATAATTCTCAAACAAAAATACTATCACTCAAATAATCATCATCTATAATTCATTCATGATTTAATATCCCGATTGCAATTGCTAAATCAAAATTTGGTCAAGATTTTTTTATATCTGCTGGAGCTAGATTTATAGTAATTCTAGAAGTTGGTAATTTTGAATTACTTGATTTCAAAGCTGATCTAATTCTCTCTTTACTTTCTTGAACTCACTGATCAGGCAGTCAAACTATAGTAAAACTAGGTAATCATGTGTTTATATCAACTTCAACTTCTATCAAATCAGAAACAATTCAATTAACAGCAATAGAATTTATTTTACTTATCATAATATAATTTTAATTATAAAATTACATTATACTTATAGCACATTAAATTTTCATTAAATTAAATTTATATTAAATTGTTTTTTTATTGATTTTTTAAATTTTTAAAATAAAATATATTAAATTTAAATTTATAAAAAATTTAGCATGAGAAAATTAATAATTATTGCATTGTTAACACTAAGTTTTACATCTTGTTCACTTTTAAATAAAGAAGAAGAAACAGATGAGACTAACTCTTGAACAACTATAGAAGTAACTAATTCTTGAGAAACAGTAAATATTGATACAGAATGAAATGTAAAAGTTGAAATAAATGGTGAAACTATAAATACTAATCCAGCTGATCTTAGCGTTGAAAAAGATATTGAAAATATAATTGAAAACAACGAAGAAACTTCAAAAGAAAATGTAACTGAAGAAGAAATTTTGGATGGTATAGATACTTTAATAAATGATATAATTAATTCAGCAGAAAATGGATAATATAATATCAAAAATATCTGAAAAAATTAATAAAGGAGAATGAGTGTCTCCTTTTTTATTTACTGGTAAAAATATAGAACTTGTAAATATAAAAACTTATGAAATAGCATTAGAATTATTAAAAAAATATGAAATACCTAATGCATATTTATATATTTTTAAAGATAATTTTGAAAAAATTAAAATAAAAGAAATTAAAAATTTCATAGAATTTTCAAACTCTAAACCACCTTATAAATTTCAAATATTTTTTATAGAAAATATATCTAGACTTACAATTTGAGCAGGTAATTCCCTACTTAAATTTTTTGAAGAACCTTGAAAAGAAAATATAATATTTACAACAAATGCATGAGAAAATAATATTTTAGAGACTATTTTATCTAGAGTTCAAATAATAAACCTAAACATAAACTGAATAAAAAAAGAAAATCAATTTTTCTTAAGTTTAATAAAAAGTTATTTAAATAATGAAAGTAATGAATTAATTTCATATTTTTTAAAAAGTAAATTGGAAAAAGAAGATTTAAAAAAAGAAAATCTAGAATTTTTAGAAAATTTAATAATTTATGCAAAAAATAATCTAACATTAATAAAATATTTAGAAGAATTAAATGACGATATAAATTGAATAAAACAAAATAATTTAAATGCTAAATATATAGTAGACAAATGGATATTAAAAATAAAATAAATGCCTTTTCTCTTATAGAATTAATAGTATGAATAACCATTTCTATGATGTTAATGGTTTCTATTTGAGTATTTGTATCATCATGAATGAAAAATATTTTTTTACAACAAAAAAGTCAAGAATTATCATCTAATTTAAATGATTTTACTACAGATATTTATGAAACTTTTTCTACTATACAAAATTCTTGAAGTTTACATTTAACAGCTTCATGAGTAATTTTTAAGAGAAATAAAGCTTTTTCTGATTGATGATTTACATATATATGAAGTAGTATAATAAATAATTATTTTTGTGATGATATAAATAGTGAAGATACTAATACAAACCATATTTTTATAAAAAACTTTATACCATTCTTTGAAAACTGAGAAGATATAAACTCAAATTCAATTTTAACTTGAAGTGTTATACATAATTGAAATACTTATATTTCTTACCAAAAAGAACATAAAATTACTGATTCATCTTGAACTATAATTGTATGAAGATGAATTTTTTGAGATAAATTTGAAGATTGAGATTTAGCTACACAAATCTACATAAATTGACCAACATGAATGGCTTCTGATTGAAATAAATTATATTTTTCTGATACACTTAATAATAGAGTTTTATACTTATCTTGAACTACCGTACATAAACTATTAGATGAGAATGATTCTATAGAAGAACCCACTTGATTATATTATGACTCAAGTAATAAAGCTCTTTATATATCAAATAGTTGACTATGAGAAATAATAAAAATATCTAGTCCAAATATACTTCCTCCAAATAAAACATTTAGTTTCTCATGAATTACTGAAAATAATGTTGATACTCTTTATTTAGAATTTTATAGAGATAGAGTTCCTCACAATATAAATTCTCTTACAATAAACACATCTTCATTTAACAATGATACTGATGATATAAAAAGCTATAATAATAATATATTTTCATATAGTACAGTTTGGATTATTCATGCTTTTAATTTTGTT
>CALMJA010000040.1 GCA_937864295.1 uncultured Candidatus Altimarinota bacterium
GAGTGGTCGCACTTCTCCAACGGAGTACGGAGGAAAATTATAGTGGTGAATATATCTTTTTTCACTTTCAGGCATCATTCAATCTAGAGTTTGAACATCATCAGGACCTCAAAGAGTTGCTATAGATAAAGCTTGAGTCATACCTCTTTGAAATAATGCAGAACCATGAGTTCTTGGTAATAATCATACTTCTCAAATAACTTCTCTAACTTCATCTAAATTTCTACCATCAAGTCTTTTATCTTTATTTAAAATATTTTTTCTCATTACTTCTTTTACTCTTTTATAAACAAGAGCTCAAACAGAACCTTCATCTACAAATTGGTTATTTTCAGTAACAAGCCCTGAGTCAAAAACATATCATTTACTTATTAGATATTCTTTAACTTCTAAATCAAGAGTATCTAAATTATGTTGAAATTCCTTTTTTCATTTATTATAAAGAACTTCCATTTTTTCTTCAGTTAAAAATTCTTTAACTTCACCATAAACAAATTCATCTGGTTTATTATATGTAGCTTCAACTTCAGTAATTCAAAATATTTTTTTATAATCTTCTATAAAATCTAATTGTGCTTTACAGATGTTTTTAATTATTTGGTGAGATTTTTCAAGTGCAGAAATAATTTCTTCATCACTTACTTCATAAGCTCCTGCTTCAACCATAGTTATAGCATCCATTGTACCTGCAGTAAGTAAATTTAATTTTGCATCATTTTCTTGTGCTTGAGTTGGATTAAAAATATATTCTCCTGATTTAGTTAAAACTAATCTACATCCAGAAACTGGACCTTCAAAAGGAGTTCAAGCAATAATTAATCATAAACTTGCTCAAACTATTCACCAAAATCATAAATCTTTTTCTCAAGAAGATGATAATACAGATGCAATTATTTGAGTATCATTTATAATACCTTTTGGAAACATAGGTCTAATAGGTCTATCTATTATTCTAGCAGTAAGAGTTGCTTCATCTGTAGGTCTTCATTCTCTTCTTTGAAATCTATTTCCTCAAATTTTACCAGTTGCATAAAATTTTTCTTGCCATTCAACAATAAGTGGAAAAAAATCAGCTTGTAGATTTAATCAATCTTGTTTAAATCATGTAGAAACAAATAAAACATTGTCATTGTCATCACTAATTGTAACAGCACCATTGATAAGTAATCATAATTTTCCAGTTTCAAAACTTACATTAGTTCATTCTATATTATAAGTTTTTTTCAATGGAGTTATTTTTGTAGCAGTTCTATCAGATAAATTATGCATAAAAAAATATTATTAAATATAAAAAATATTTCCTAAAAGAACAAATAATGAAATATCACAATAAATATCCTTTCAAAAATTTACTAAGACATTTCATCATTTAGATATTCCCTAAAAAATATTAAAATAATTATAAGATAATTAATAAAAAAAACAAAAAAAAGAGTTTTTTAAACTCTTTTTTAAATTAATGACTACATCCACAACCAGAACCACAATGTCCTTCTCATTCATCATGACTATGTTGATGAGCTTGTTCTTCAATAAATCCCATAAAAGTTTCAATTAAAACTTCTACCATTTTACTATCGTCAGTAATTTGAGAACCATCCATATTAGGAATTATTTGTTTTAATAAATCTAAATGTTCTCTATAATTTTCACTTATTTCAATATTTAATTTTGCCATATTTTTTATATAATAATTAAATCGTTTTTACATTATATTAATCTACTATAAAAAGTAAAGTTAATATTTTTTCTTTTTTATTTTATCAAACCTATCCTTAAATCATTTAAGTAATTTTTTTCTAGACTTAGATAACTCTTCTCAATCATCAATTTGTAATTCTCATTTTTCAGATAAAAATATTGCAATAGGTCTAGTTATAGGAATTTTAGCAAGTATAATATTTATAATTACCATAATTGGAACAGATAATAGCATACCTACAATTCACCATAAAGTTCACCAAAATCAAAGTGATATAATAATAACAAGTGGACTTAAATTTAATCTGTTTCACATAAATTTAGGTTCTATAATATTTCACATCATAATTTGAATTCAAGTAAGACCTGATATCATAAATATAGAATCATATAAACTAAATCAAGGTTGAACAAGTGATAAAAGAGAAGGAAATAAAACAGCAATTATAGATCATATATTTGGTATGAAATTTAGTATAAAAACTAACATACTCCAAAAAATAGCAAAATCTAATCAAAAGAAAGTCATAACAAGATAACTAAATACTGCTGTAAAAAATGATACTATAGTCTTTATTACAAAGTATGATTTAACATCTTTTTTTATTTTTTCCAATGTTTCTAATATCTCCATTTTTTGAGAATTATTAACAATCATCAGATATAATTTATCTTTAAAATATCTATATTCAAGTAATATAAACATAACATAAAACAAAATTATACCCATTTTTGAAAAAATAGATGTAAATCATCATATAACTAATGTAAATACATATTGAAGATTAACTTCTTTTAAAAGTTCAGTTATACTTGCTGGTTCAGGAATACCAAAAAAATCAAAAGTTGCAGAATATATTTCAAGAATTCTTGCTTGATATAAAGGTAAACCTTTTATTAATTCATCTATATTTGTTCAAATTAACTTTCATATAAGCCAGAATATACCTATATATGAAAAAAGTGATAATATAAAAGCAATAAAAGCAGGTATTCTTAATTTTTTATAAAAATTTGATAATCAAATTATCGCAAAAGAAAAAAGAAGAGCAATAATAAAAGGTATCAATAAATTTGCTCAAATATATAAAATATAAAATAGTATAAAAAGTAAAACTATAATAAATCCAAAATTTACAATAAATGAATTCCCCTTTTTAAGCATAATTTTAAAATTAAAATAATATTTTAAGATAATGATTTTTTTATAACTTTGCAAAGTTCTGTTATCCCTATTTTTTTACTACTTGAAACAGCAATAACATCTTGTCAAAAAAATGATTCTTTTGCATGTGCAATTGATTTTGATATTTCATTATTTGATAATTTATCAACCTTTGATAATACAATAGTTATAGGTAATTCTAAACTAAGTATATATTTATACATATCTATATCTGATTCTTGTGCTCAAAGTTTCGAATCAATCAACATTATCACATTTTTAATTGAACTTTTTCTTTCATCTAAATACCAAGAAATAAGTCAATCTAATTCTTCTTTGAAATTTTTTCAAAGTTTTGCAAAACCATAACCTGGTAGATCTGTTAAATAATATTTATTTGCAACTATAAATAAATTAGCCAATCTAGTTTTACCTGGTGTTGATGAGGTTTTTACTAAATCTTTTTTTTCAAAAATTGCATTCATCAAACTTGATTTTCACATATTTGATCTACCTACAAATATAACTTCTGGTTTTAAATCAAAATACACTTCTTTTGTTCACAGTCATACTGATTTATAGAATTTTACGTCAGAGAATTTCATCTATTCAAAATTTTGTTATTAATTAAACTTATGATATAATAAACAAGAATTTAAAAATATAAAGTAAAAAAAATAAAATGTCAGAAAACATAAACAATAAAATTATAAATAATGCTGTTTCAGCTTATTTAATGTTATTTATCTCTTGGATGCTGCTTATAAATAAAAGTAATCCTTATATAAATAATGATTTTGTTAAAAATCATACTAAATCATCTATAATTATTCATTTAATGATAATAATTAATTATATTGTCTTTATAAGCTATAAATTTCTTTGAAGTATAGACTTACTTTGATTTAGTTTAAATATAGTCTTAGCTAATATATTTTTCATTTTAATTTGAATAGTATTTATAAATGGTATTTATCATGCTACAAAGTGAGAATTATTTGAAGTTGGTAACTTTATCAAAAAAAGTAATGGTATATCTCTAGATCTAAACAATGACAATAATTTTGATGAAAAAGATAAATTAAATATTCTTTTAAGTCATATTCCTTTTATATGATTTATAATAGGAGCTAAATTAAAAAGTGATAAAATAGATAATATCCTTAAATTAAACCTTTTAATATCTGTATTAATAAGCCTAATTTATATATTTTGACACAATAATATAACAAATTTTATAAGTTTATTTTATATAATTTTTATAGTATTTGCATGAGTTAATTTATATGCAAGAGATGAACTAATAAGCTTAAGTTTACCATACTATTTTTTACCAAAATGAAAAATATTACTTCAAAAAGTATTATTTAAATATTTTTCAAATTATTTCAAATGACAATTCAAAAATTTTGAAACATTAAAAAAAGAACAAATAGAAAAAGATTCAAAATTAGAACAAGAAGAACTTAAATATTTAAATACTCTTGAAGACGTAAAATTAAATAAAAATCTTATATATATACCATTATTAAATATAATATTTTTATTCCAAAAAGAAAATAAACATACTTTTCATATAAGAAATGGTGTAACAATAAGTATATTATTAATATTAATGTTAATACTAACTTTCTTCTCAATATTAAGTACAAAATGGTTACTACTTGTATTATTCCCTATATGTTTTGGTATATGAAAAATTGATACAATAAATTATAAAATGCCTTATATTTATGAAATATATAGATTTACATCATACTTGAAAAATATATTTAAATCTTCTAAAGAAGAAATAAATAAAAGAAAAAAAGAAGTTGTTGAAGTAAATTTAAAAGTGAAATAAACAAAAGTTTATTTCACTTTTTTTTATAAAAAAATAAAAACTACTCTAAAGAGTAGTTTTTATTTTAATACATAATTATTGATCTAACTAAATTTCAAATTTCTAATTTAACTGATTTCATAAACAAATTTAAATCAATTTTTCAATTATTATCAATAGAATTTAATATTGTAATATCATCTTCGATTGAAGTATCTGTAAATCAAATTTTAATCATATTTTTATCTAAATCTATAAGTTTAATTTCAACTTCAAGATATATAGTATCTAGTTTTTTAATCCATAATGCCCATTTATCTTCATCAACAGAATCAGGTTTAATTTTTGATGGAATAAATTTTAATTTAAGTATTTCAGATTTCACATCGTCTATCTTTTTAAATATATCTTCTTCTTTTTTTTCTTTTTCTTCTACTGGATCATTTTCTTTTTTTATTGGTTCTATATTTTCTCAAGCAATATATTTCTTATATCTATCTATTAAATAAGATACAGTATGTTTAATTTCTTCTAAATCTATTGAATCAATTTTTAATATTTTTTCATTATAAAATCAATCACAATTTAATTTTATTACCAATCAATTAACATTTCATCAATAAATTAATATATCATTTTTATTTCAATTTATATCAAAATAATATCCAATCTTTCTTCATTCTTTAAAATTTGATGCTTCATCAAGTGCTAACAATTCATCAACTATAAAATCATCATTTTCTAATTCATATTTAATATCAATTTTTGATATTTTATCTAATTTTGAAATTTTTATTGTACTATTCATAAATATATTTAATTATAATTTTTATTTTTTTACTTCAGTTTGTTGTTTAACCATAGATTTTATAGCATTTGCTACTTGCTCTGGAATTGCTTTTTTAAATGCTGTAACATCTAATTTACCATCTTTAATTACTCATGAAATTGATAAATTTGTATTAAATTTTTCATTAATTGAACTATCATCAAAATCAAAATTTATTGTTCATTTTGATAAATCAATACTTGTAACATTTAACATTATTTCATTTGTATTTGAGAATTCTTTAATCCATTGTGACCATTGATCCATATTAACTCATTGTGGAGCAATATCACTAGGTTTTAATTTAAGTTCTTCTACTGATTTTGTAATTTCAGTTATTTTTCCTTGATTTTCTTTTTCTAATTTTGATTTTGCTTCTGATTCATTAGATTTTGTTTCTTTTTGTTTTTCTTGTGTTTTATAAGTTTCATATTCTGTTGTTAATTTAGATATAGCAGTTTTTAATTCATCTGCAGTAGGTTCATGATCAAAATCTATACTTGGATCTATAAATTTATCTGATTTATCTAACTCAACAGTATATCTATATGGTTTATCGTTAATTGAATCTCAATTATTTTGATTTGCATATCTAAACAACATTATATTAGCAGATTTTCAATCAAGTTTAATAAAAGTATCTACTTTTTTTTCATTTTCATTAACTGTCTCTTGAACTCTTTCTCATTTTGTATCTTTAGATTTTCATTTTTTAGAAGAAACCTCTTTTTTATATTGTTCTATAAGTGTAGTTACTGCCTTTTTAATAGACTCAAAATCAGATTTTTCTACTGGTAAATCAGTATCATCTAAAGTTCAAGATCAATCTAATTCTACTCTTAAATTAGTACTAGATCATTTTAAAACTATTTTTTGTTCTTTTCATTCAGAATCAACATATGAACCGATAATTTGTTCTTGATTAATAGAATTTACTCAATTATGATCTAAACTTGCAATTGCAGTTTTAATAACATCTGGAGATTCTAATTTATATTTAATAGTTGATACTTCCTTATCTTCAGTTGGAGTTGATGATAATCCTGGTGCTGTATCTTTTCATGCTGCTGGTGTAGTTGATGCTGGCTTAGATTCTGGTATTGCTTTTTCTTTTAAATATTTTAATGAAACATATCCTTTGTCAGTTTCAACAAAATCTCATTTTTTATTTCAAGTAAGCTTAATTTCTTCTCATTTATTTAATTTTCATGTTATTTTTCAATCTGAATTCCTAACATTTAATAATGTTGTATCAACTTTATAAATTTTGTCTTTTAATTTAGTATCATTTTCTACTTTTACACTTGCTAAATCGAATTTTGATTTAGCTTTATCTGCTGCTGGCGCAGCTTTATCTGCTGCTGGCGCAGCTTTATCTGCTGCTGGCGCAGCTTTATCTGCCGCTGGCGCAGCTTTGTAATTAAATTTATTATTATTTGATAAATTATCATCAAATCAAATATAAAATTCACTTATATTTGTATCTTTATACATATTACCAGTTTTTAAATCTATATATCAAAATTCATCAGTATTAACTGTAATTTTATTCATATATGATTCTTTAACATACATTAATAATTTATCTCATTGTATAACAAAAGAAAAAACATCTCTGTTTTTTTCAGGAATATTTGCATATACATCTTTAAAAGAAGGAATATCATGATGTCATAAAATTTTTAATATTTTTGATAGAGAATTATAATCTCATTCATTTTTTACACTAAATCAATCTTTTAATATTCATTCTAAAGCAATTTTTAATTCATTTTTTGTTTCATTGTGAACATTTTGTTTATCTTGTTCAAATTTAGTAGATAACTGATTTAATTGTTCTAAATCTTTTCCATCAATTCTTTTATCTTTAGCTATTTCTGCTAATAAATCAGAAACAGATTTATTATTTTCAATAGGAGTCTCTTGTTGTTGTTTAACTTCTGGAGCCATATTTTTATTTTTATAAATATAAATTTTATTTTTGTTTTTCAATGAATATTTTTCATTTACTTTTAAATTTTATCATAATTAAAAATTATAAGCAAATAATTGATTTGAATTTAAAATTTTTATAAAGTCATTTTTTTTATATAATATTTTATATTAAAATTAATTATTTTTTATGGAAAATTTTTTTTATATTTGTCTTTTTACATACTGACTTCTTTTTGGAAGTTTTTCATCTGTGATAATTCATAGATTAAAATCAAATGAAACTTGAATTTTATGAGGTAGAAGCCATTGTCCTAAATGTAATACTAATCTGAAATTTTATGATTTAATTCCTATATTTTCATGGATATCTACATTTTGAAAATGTAGATATTGTAAAACAAAAATATCATATATTTATCCTATTTTAGAATTATCATCAGCTATAATTTTTACACTTGTATGAATATTTTTAATAGATACTAATTTACTATTTTTATGAAATATAAATGAAATAATTAAACTAATATTTTGGTTATCAATTTCATTTATAACTATAATATATATATTCTACGATATACTTTTTTTAGAAATTCATGAATGAGTCATGCTTACATGAATAATAATTGCATTTTTATGACTTATTTGAAATGCATTTTGACTTGATTTAATACAAACTGTATTAACAAATAATGAATTAAATATAAAAGAAAATATATATTCTATACCTTTATCTATAAGTATATTATGAGCACTTTATATAATAATGCTTAAAGAACTAGACTTAATATATGATATATTATTACTTTGATTGATAATTTGAAGTTTAATATTATTTAAACTTATATTTAATGTAGAATTATGAAATTTTTCAATTATTAATTGAGTAATATGATCAGTATCTATATTTATATTTTTTTACTTACAAATAGTATTATCAAAAGGTAAAGCATTATGATGATGAGATTTAAGAATATGAATTATGATATGACTTTTACTTTGAATAAGCTATAGTTTTGCTTGAATGATGATTACATATATAGTTTGAAGTATAATTTCAATTTTAATAATAACTTATCAAAAATTTATACAAAAAAATAAAAAAATATTAACAGTTGTTCCCTTTGGTCCTTTTCTTTGAGTATGATTTTTAATTACAGTTCTATTTCAAAACTACATAATAAATATAATAGAAATATATTTTTAATTATTGTCTAGATAAATAAATTTACTTTAATCTAATTTTTTGGTAAAATAAACTTAGATTTAAAAAATAAAAACAAAAAAATGACTAATAAAAAAACTATAAATGCTATAATTGATTTTATAACAAGTGCTGAAAAATCTATTAAAAATGCTAAAAAGTTATTAAAAGATGTAATGGAAGAAAACAATATAACTTTGGATTCAAAAATTGATTTAGATACTAAATGATTAAATTCTTATAGTAGTGATGATTCTAAAATTATTGAATGAGTATTTACATGACATGAAATGTTTGGATCTGATTGAAATAAATATCCTGTTCCTGTAAATTATTCATCAAAATCAAAATTAGTTCAAGGAGATAAACTAAAACTAACTATTGAACCAAATGGTAAAATGTTATATAAACAAATATTACCTATTGAAAGAGAAATTAAAACTGGACTTGTAGTAAAAGAAAAAGAAAAATATCAAGTAATTGCTGAATGACAAACTTACGATTTATTAACTGCTGCAGTTACACATTTTAAAGTAAATATTTGAGATAGAATAAGCGTACTAGTTCCAGCTTGAAAACAAGCAACTTTTGCTGCTATTGAAGCAATAATTCCAAAAGAAGAATAAAAAAAAGAAGGTTTAAAACCTTCTTTTTTTTATTCTTCTAAATTTATAAATTCACTTGTATCATCTGACATTTCTCATTTTACTTTATATGATTTTACTTCTTCAGTATGTTGACCAAGTGTAGTTAAAAATGTTTGTTTTCATTCTCCATAAGGAACAACAACTCTAGCTTCAATATTTTCAAATATTTTAGCACTTTCTTTTGATCAAACTATAACAAGTACATCTACATCACCAAAAAAAGATAAAATCTCTTCTTTTAATTCAAATGAATCATTTGATATAATAACTAAATGTTTAGTATCTAATGTAAAACTATAAAAAAGTATACTATTATATTCTTTTACCTCTAATAAAATTCAAGCTTTTTCAAATTCTCAAGGATGAGAAACATTTAATCCATCAATACTTGCTTCACTAGATTTAGTATCAAAAGTAATTTTACTTTTTGTATTTGAAACTATTTCTATAACTCATTTATTATTAAAAATTTCCATTATTTCTTTAATTAATTAAATAAAAAAAGTTTTATTTTTTCCTATAATTGCTTGAATATCAAACATAACTTTTATTTTTCACATATCTTCTAATGAAAACCAAGTATATCAAACAAATCTTTCTTCTTGTTGAACTACAGGTTCTTTGTTTCATTTATATTTTACTAGAAACAAATAAACATCCTTATCTATAACAGGATTATTTTCTAAATATCAGGCAGTAAATGTATAATTTAGTTTCGTAATAAACTTTATAACCTCTAAATCTTTTATATCAAATCACGCTTCTTCTGCTATTTCTCTAACAGCAGTATCTTTTGCAACTTCTCAATCTTCTATGTGTCATTTAGGAATAACATATACTTCTTGATTTTTTGCGTTAAGCCATTTTAAAAGAAGTACCTCAACCTTATTTCAATTTTTACGATATACAATTCACCCTGAACTCTTTTCATATTTTTTAGCCATATTTTGTGAGTTCTAATCTATCTAAACTAATAGTAATATAAATAAAAAGATAAATATTTCAAGTTCTTTTAAAAAGTCGTCATTTTTTTGCAATATTTTTTCAAATATAGTAAAATTAAATTACAAAATACAAAAAAACAAAAATAAAAAATAAAAACAAAAATATGCAATACAATAATGATATATTGAAAGAATTAGAAGACTCTAATGACTTTTTAAATGATATAATAAAAATACAAGAATATAATTTAAGTTTAGAAGAAAATAAAATAAATTATACTTATGAAATTATAGTAAATGGAAAAGAAGAAAAAGAAGAAATAAAAGAAAAACAAAATATGTTTTTATCATGATTTATTTTTCTTATAAAATATATAACTACAAGTTCTGTAATATTTTGAGTACTTTTAGTAACTACAAACTATAGTGCTTATATGAATATAGCTAAAAGTTATGTAATGAAAGAAGAAGTAGAAAAAACAACTTCAAGATTACTTAACTCAGTAGAAGCAGCAAAAATAAGTGATGTAGTAACTGAAAAAGTAGAAGAAGAAAAAGAAGAAGAAAAATTATCAATAAAAAAATATAAAAAAGAATTAGATAACAAAGAAATAAATCTTGATATCGAAATTGCTCCATATACAAACAGAGTAATAATTCCAAAAATATGAAAAAATATACCTTTACTTGATGTTAAAAATAGAAATATTGAATGACAAAATGAGTTAAATGATATATTTATGAAAGAATTAGAAAAAGGTATTATTAGATATCCGGGTAGTGCAGTTCCTTGAGAAGATTGAGTAAGTTTTATTTTTGGTCACTCATCAAATTTACCTTGGATGAAATGAGATTACAATGATGTATTTGCAACATTAGATCAAGTTAAATTTTGAGATGAAGTTATAGTTTACTATGGTCAAGAAAAATATACATATAAAATAAGAGAAAAAAAAGTTATAAAACCAGGTGATGTATCAGTTTTAAAAAGAAATAATGATAAATCTGAAATATCAATAATGACTTGTTGGCCAATTTGAACAACAATAAATAGATTAATTGTTACTTGAGAACTAGTTAAAAAAGATTAAAAAATAATATAAGAATATGATTTGATTTGAATATAAATATAATACATTTTCTGAAGTTATAAAAAATATTAAAATATTAAGTCAATATTCTATAATTGATATAATTACTTTATTATCTTTAATAGTAATAATTATTTTGTTTGTATTTTATATAATACCAATATCAAAAGTCTATATAAATAGCCAAAAATTAAAAAAAGAAAAAGCTAAAAAAAGAGATTTTTTAAGAAAAATTGCTTTACAAAAAGATATTGAAGATCAAATTGCAAAAGAAATAAATATATGATAAAAAAAATAGGACCTGCAGTCCTATTTTTTCTTATTAAAACAAATTATATATTCTTCATGAGAACTATCTCTACAAGCCATTGGTTTATATGTAACAAATTTTTCAAATCTGCTTCTAACTTGCATAGCTAGATCATTGAAATCTTCTCATTTAAAAACTTTTAAAAGCATATTTCAACCTTTTTTTAAAAATCTATCACTAAACTGACAAATTGCTATATTAAGCTCTACACTTGCATATTGATCTACATCAAAAACTCATGTTGTATTTGGGGCAATATCACTTGTAATCAAGTCAAATTGATCTTCTCAAACAATATCAATTACTTTCTTACTAAGTTCATCATAATCAAAAATACTACAAACAAGTGTTTTTACATTTGGGTATGAAAATGGTTTTACTTCTTTTAAATCAACTCAAATAATAGTTTTTTCTCTTACTATATTTCTAATTGCTTGCAAAAAACTACCTGGAGCACAACCTATATCCATAACACTATATTCTGGTTTTATAAGTTCAAATCTCTCCTGTATTTCAAATAATTTGTAAACACTTCTTGCTCTAAATCCTGCTTTTTGAGCTTTTATTGCATATTCATCACGAACAATATATGCTCATTTATGTACATTTTTTTTTCTATGAAATCAAGTTTTTATTGGTGCATTCTGTTTAGATTGAGCTCAAGCTCTATTTTTTTTTGCCATAAATATTTTAAAATTATTATTTTTTATTTGTAAATTATATTGTTTAAAAAAAATAATCAATTTTTTAAAATTAATTATTTTTTTGTTTATAAAATTCAGCAAAAGTTATATTATTTTCCCTTAAATAAGTTGCTAGCTCTACTCAAAGATATCTCCAATGCCATGGTTCTATATCATATCAATCTATATTTAATCATTTTTGATAAGTATTATGAAATCAATATAAATGTGCATTTTCATCTAACCATTTATAATATGACATCAATTTTTTGTTATTTTTCCATTCAATATCACTTGATGCTTCAAATATATCAAATGCAAGTCATGTTTGATGTTCACTAAATCAAGCTTTTGCACATAAATTATCAGGACAACCTCAGGCTTTAATTCAAACTTGATAATCATAACTTCTATAAGCACTTACTATTTCTATTTTTCTAGAAAAATTTTCATAAAAAGCTTTTGATAAATTTTCTAGTGCATTTTTAGCTTCTACTCTCAATTTTTGAGTTCATCATTTTGAGTCATAAATATAATTTCATCTTATATTTACTAGATTTTTTGGTATATAAGTTTTATCATTAAAACTTATATTTGAAGTAACAAAAGTTTGAATAGAATCATCACTTTTTAGATCTAAAGTAGATAAAAATAATCTCTCTTTTTCTTCTTTATCTAAAAGATAATTTTGTTCTTCTAGAGATTTTTTTTCACTTTCTCATACAAAAAGATAATTATCTTTAAAATCTAGCTTTTCTCAATTTAAATATTTTTTGAATATATATTTAAATGCATCTCAATAATTATCAATTATTCAATTATGTCAGTATTTATCTATTTCTATAAAAGATTTCTCTCAAGCATAATTTTCAAATACTTTCTTTCATTGTTCAAATGGAACTATAAAATCATTATTTCAATGAATAATTAAAACTGGTTTATCAAATTTTTTAACTAAATTCTTAGTTACATAAGAATCTGGTAAAAATAATATTTTTTGCAATGCAAATCAAAATAATTTTCTAGACATATCATACCTAGAAGATAAAGGAGAAACCAAAACCAATCTTTCAAAATCATTTTTTGATGCAAAATCAGTTGCTACAGCAGTTCAAACACTATATCACCAAACTATCAAATCTTTATCTTCAATATTTTTTTCTTTTTTTAAATAATCATAAAACACTTGAGAGGAATCATCAACATTTTCTTTATATGGCAATCATTCACTTTTTCAATAACCTGGATAATCATACATCATTACATTGTACCCT
>CALMJA010000041.1 GCA_937864295.1 uncultured Candidatus Altimarinota bacterium
AATATTTTTGTCATGTAATTCTAACTGATGCCGTAGTAATAGGAATAAAAACATATGAATCTAGAGTTGAGTTTTCTTCTATAACTCAAACTATTTCAAATACATTGTTTCACATTTTCATTTTTTCTCAAACTGGATTATTTCAAGAAAATAATTCTGAAACTATATCTTGTCAAACTACTGCAACTTTTTCTAAATTATTTAAGTGATTTTGTGTTATATTTGTTCAATAAACTATCTCTACATTTTTAACATCTAAATAATTTGTATCTATTCCATAAACTGATGCACTCATATCGTTTCAAGAATAAACAAATTGTCAATTTGTAGAAACAATAGGTAAAACTCAATCTAGTCCAGAAATATTTTCCTTAATAGAATTAACAACTTTTTCAGTAAGTATATTTGTAGCTGTTGATTTACTTCTACTAGAACCAAATCATCATCAAGTTGAAATAGTTAAAATATTTGTTCACATCTCTTCTATTTTATCAACTATTGTTTGTGTACTACCATTTCAAATTGCAGTCAAGATAATAACAGATGATACTCAAATAATTATTCAAAGCATACTCAAAGATGATCTAAGTTTATTAGCTCTTATTGACTCCAAAGAATTTAATATATTTTCAAATATTGTAGTAATCATATTTTTTTTATTTAACTATCAATCAATCTTTAATTAATATATGCTTTTTTGCATATCTATCTATTTCATGTTCATGAGTAATTAAAACTATTGTTGTTCACTCTTGATTGAGTTTTGTTAACAATCACATAATTTCTTCTCATGTTTTTGTATCAAGTGCTCATGTTGGTTCATCTGCCAAAATCATATTTGGATTTATAGCAAGTGCACGAGCGATAGAAACTCTTTGTTGTTGTCAACCTGAGAGTTCATTTGGTTTATTATTTCTTTTATCAGCAAGACCTACTTTTTCAAGTGCTTCAATTGCCATTTTTTCTCTTTTATTTTTTGCTATTCATTGATATGCAAGTGGTAACATAACTTGTTTTATTACTGGCATTCTTGAAATCAAATTGTAACTTTGAAAAATAAAACCTATATTTTTTCATCTTATTTTTCATAAATCATCTTCTTTTTTTCAAGTGATTTCTATATTATTAAAAGTATATTTTCAGCTAGTAGCTACATCAAGCATACCTATGATGTTCATAAGAGTAGATTTTCAGCTTCAACTTGGTCACATAATAGAAACAAAATCTCAAGAATTTATTTCTAAATCAACTCATTTTAATACTTCAACAATATTTTCTCACATTTTGTATTCTTTTTTTATATTTTCTAATTTTATCATAATTTTATTTTAAATATTAGAATCAAGCTGGTGGACCTCACATATCTCAAGATTTATTTCATCAAGTTGGAGGACTAAAAAGTGAAGTTGATGTTTCTTCTTGTGTACTAGTAGTAGAAATAAATGTAGTAAGTCAAACTTCATCTCATTCACTAATTCATGAAATAATTTCAGTCATTCAATCAGAGGCTATACCTATCTCTACTTCTGTTTCAACTTGTTTTCAATCTTTTATTAAATTTACATAATATTTTCAATCTTTTTCAGTAATTGCAGAAGTTTTTAAAAGTAAAATATCTTCTTTTGATTCTGTAATTATTTCTACATCTGCAGAAAATCATGAAAGTACTTTTTCTGTAAAACTATCATCATCTAAAACTATTTTCACCTCATACGAAACTACTCAAGAAGTTGAAGTTGGTGTTGTATCAATTGAACTAATAAGAGCATTTACAGGAGTTGTAGAATATGCATCAAATATAACTGTTGCTTGCATTCATAATTTAACTCAAACTATATCAATTTGATCAAGCATAACAGTAATTTCAAGTAAATTTGGATTTTCTATATACACATATTTATCTGTATCTGTTGTAAGATTATCTCAAACCATATAGTCTATTTTTCTAACTACTCAATCAAATGGTGCAGTCAAAATATAATCCTCTAAGTTTTCATATGCAGAATCTAATTTTAATTGTGCTTGTTTTATAGAGTTATTTGCTTTTTTAACATTTTCATCTGTTGGTCATTCAAATAAATCATCATAATTCATTTTTGCTATTTCTACAGCCCTTGTTTTTGAATCCAAATCTTTTTGTTTTGAATTAACAGTAGCACTATAACTAGAAACAGTCTCATCGTATGTCTTAATAGCATTTTTTATACTAAGTTCTTGTTTTTCTATACTTAAAACTGAATTTTTAATTGATTCCTCTTTTGAAGCGATAGAGTTTGAATTTGATTCAGAAACTAAATCAGTATCAGTAAGAGTATTTAATGTACTTATACTAGATTTAATAGAAGTTATTTTTGATAAAGTAGAAGTTCTGTTTAGAGAAGTAGTATTTTTCATAGAATCAATTTCACTTTGAGTTAATGCTCCAGAACTAACTATACTTGCATCAACAGTTTTATATATGAAATCTGAAGTATTATAAGCTAAGGTATATATCTCTATAAAACTATTTAAAATAGTAATAATTTTTTCTCTATCTCAAGATTCATCATATAAATTTACTTGTTTTTCTATTTCACTATAAGATGAAATTAATTTAAGTAAATTTGTTTTTGCATTTGATTTAGAAACTCAATCTTCAATTCATAAATAATTTTCAAAATCATCATTTTTATCTTTATTTTCTTGTGTAACTCACATAATATAATCTGACTCCTCTATAATAGACTCTAAATCTAATAAATAATTTTTAAAATTATCTTCTATATTTGTAATTGTTGTACTTTTTGAAGTATTTGTATTTGAAAGAGAGTTATCTTTTTCTTTTTTTAATATTTCTAAATCACTTTTTGCAAGCTCTAAACTAGAGTTAGATGACTCTAATTCCTTTTTTGAAGTTTCTATATTTTCTAGTAATTTATCAAGAGAATTTTTTTGAGTTACTTTCAAATTTTCAAATTCTATTTTTGCTAATTCTAAACTATTTTCAGCACTTGTTATAGAATTTTTTGCTTGCAAAATATTTGTTTCATCTGGACCTTCATAAAGTTGTTCCAAACTAATCTCTGAATTCTCAAGACTTATTTTTGCTTCTTCTATAGTATCATAAGCATCACTATTATCTATTTCTGCAATAGTTTCTCATTTTTTTATAGTATCTCATGCTTTAAAATTAACTTTTGTTATAGTTCAGGCTTTATTAAATTTCAAACTTTGTTCATCTACAAGCTCAGCATCTCAAGAAACTTCTATTGATTCTTTTATATCTCACAATTCAGCTTTTGTACTAGAACTTGTACTTGTCTCTGAAGTTACTGTTTTGGCTGGAATAAACGTATTGTAATTTACAAGTAAAACTAAAAGTAAACCTGAAATGAAGTATTTTAAATTAAAATTAAATTTCATTTTAAATTATTTAATTAATAAATTATTGTAGTGTTCATGAAGAAGTGTCTCATTTTCAAGCTCATCTTCATCACATAAGACTTCTAATATCTTCTCAGCTTTCTAATTTTACTTTAAGTTCATCAGTAGTTATTCAAGCTCTAGTAGCCATATTTTCTAATTGTTCATCACTCATATTTGAAACATCAAAACTTCAAGATCAGAAATTACCAGGAGGCATTCAAGCTAAAGCAGGAGACATATTTCAAGTATTTGAATTAGTAAAATAACCATAAGAAAATACAATAGCTCATCCCAAAATAGCACCAAAAATTCAAGATATAATTTTTTCTT
>CALMJA010000042.1 GCA_937864295.1 uncultured Candidatus Altimarinota bacterium
ATACAATTCAGTCATTAATTGTGATTTTTGATCTGCTAAAGGAACTTTTAAAGGAGCAGAATAATCTCTATTATCTTGCTCAACTTTATCCCTTTCTCATAATTGAGGTTCTTTTGGCATATTCTTGAATTGATCGAATGGTGGCATAATATTTTTATATAAAAAAATAACTACTTATATTTTATCATATAAATAGTCATTTTTGCAAATATTTTAATCATCAAATCATGGAGCTTGCATTTGAGCAAATTTTGTTGCTTGTTCATAAACATATGCAATTTCAAATAATCTTTCTTCTGTTAGTCTAGGTGTTAAAAGATGTAGTCATACTGGAAGCATTTCTTTTTCATTATCTTCACTTTCTGCAAATCAAGCAGGTATACTAATTCATGGTAATCATGCTAATGATGCAGGTATTGTATAAGCATCACTCAAATACATTTTTACTGGATCATTTATTTTTTCTCAAGCCTTCCATGCAACATTTGGAGATACAGGACTAACAATAGCATCGACTTCCTCAAATGCTTTATTAAAATCTTCAATAATTAATGTTCTTATTTGAGTTGCCTTTTTAAAATAAGCATCATAAAATCATGCAGATAATACATAACTTCATAAAATAATTCTTCTTTTAGCTTCATCTCAAAATCATTCTGCTCTATTATTTATAAATAATTCATCAGTAGAACTATAATTTTCAGTTGAATTATGTCAAAATCTAAGTCAATCATATCTAGATAAATTTGTAGAAACTTCTGCTGGCATTATTATATAATAAGTAGCAATTGCATATTTTGTCATTGGAAGACTTACTTCTTTAATTTCTGCTCAAAGTTCTTGTAACTTCATTATTGCTTCTTCTATTCTATTTCTAACTCATTCATCTAATCATTCTTCAAAATATTCTTTTGGAACTCAAATTTTGTATCATTTTAAATCTTTTTTATTCCAAATTTCAGGATTAATTATATCTTTTCAAGGAAGAGAAGTATTTTCTTTTGAATCGTATCAATTCATAATTTCATATAAAATTGCTGAATCTTTAACTGTTTTAGTAAGTGTTCAAGGACAATCTAAACTAGATGCCATAGCCATAACTCAATATCTACTATTTCTTCAATAACTTGGTTTAAATCAAACTATATTACACATACTTGCAGGTTGTCTAATACTTCATCAAGTATCAGTTCAAAGTGCTGCTGGAGCAAGTCAAGCAGCAACTGCTGCTGCAGATCAACCACTAGAACCTCAAGGTATTCTTGAAGTACCCCATGGATTTATTGGTTTTTTAAATGCAGAAGATTCTGTTGTTGATCACATAGCAAACTCATCCATTGCAACTTTTCAAAGTGAACTAGCTCACCCTTTAACTAAATTTTCAATTACAGTAGCATTATATGGTGGTCTAAAATCAGCTAATATTTTTGAAGATGCTGTTGTTGGAACTCAAATTTCACAAAATATATCTTTTATAGCTAAGGGTACTCACATCAATGGTCAATCTATATTATTTAATCCATTTTCATTAACAAAATTATATGATTGTATTTTATCATCAAATTTTTCTATTCTTTTTAAAAAATATGAAAAAACTTCCTCTCTAGTAATTTCGTTAGATTTTAATTTTATTATAATTTCTTCTAAACTTAAATCTCTTAAACTCATATATAACTATTAATAATTAATTTTTTTTAGTATAATCATTTTTCATAAATTTTAAAATAATTTATAATAAAAAAAGAGTGATGTACATCACTCTTTTTTAGAATTATCTAACTTCTTTAAGTCTAGCTGCTTTACCAGTAAGATCTTTAATAAATTTAATAGATTTTCTTCTAACTTTAAATTGTCTTAATACTTCAATTTTTTCAATACCTGGTGAATGTATAGCAAATATTTTTTCAACACCAAAAGCACCGATTTTTCTTCTAACTGTAATAGTTTTTTCAAGTTCTGATTTACCAGCAGTTTTAATAACTAAACCTTTAAATTTTTGAACTCTTTCTTTATTTCATTCACTAATTAATTGGTGAACTTCAATTTCCATACCAGTTCTAATTTCTGGTCTTCCTTCTTGTACAAAAGATGATTGGATTTGTTTTATTAATGCAGAATTTGTCATGTCATTATTTTTAAAAAATATAAAATTCCTTTTGAAATTTCGCATATCATATATAAAAATAATTAAAAAGCAAATTTTATTTTTTAAAAAGCAAATATTTTACAAATTTTAAAATATGTAGTAGAATTAATTTAATATTATATTTAATAATTAAGAAAATTGAAAAATGGACTTCGCAAAATTAAAAAGTAAATTAATAGAAACTAAAAATAAAGCAGTTGAATCATCTGCAAAAGCTCTATGAAACTCTATGTTTACTATTAAAAATATAGAAGAATTAAATAAAGCAATTTCAAAATCAAAAGAAACAAGTTTTACAAATAAAGAAACATGAGAAACGAAAACTTATACAAAAAATTCTTTTGTACTTTTCTGAGATGAAAATTCTGATTTTTTCAAAGAATCATTAATTACATTCCCAGTACTAGCAACAAAAGCTTTTTCACAAAATATTACTTTTAAATTAGCTAAAACTAATATAGAAAATTTGAAATTAGAAGAATACAAAGTAATGGAAATTCCTAGCTTAGTGGTATTTGAAAATGAAAAAGTTAAAACTGTAATTGCTTGAAAAGAAAATATTTTAAAACTTGTAAAATCTACAAATTTAGATATAAATGGTGAAATAGAAAAAATTTAAAAAACTAATTTAAAAACTATGACTCTTACTATTTTAGAAGTACTTTACATAGTACTTATAGTATTTTCATCAATAATCTGAACTCTTTTAGTTCTTATCTTGATAAGAGTTTTAAAAATATTATGACCAGTAATGGAAATACTTGAAGTTTATAATAAAATAAAAAGTATTTTTTCGGCATATGCATCTATTCCTGATAAAATTAAAGAATATGCAGTTGATTTTTTAAAAAATAAAAATAATAATGAATAAAAACTAAGTAAAACACTTAGTTTTTTTATTGTTTAAAGTGATTTTTTATATATAATTAATTTAAATATTTTTTAAATAAAAAATGTGTCAAAAATAATTCTCCTAGATAAAAATTTAGCTAATCAAATAGCAGCTTGAGAAGTGGTTGAAAGACCTGTTTCTGTAATAAAAGAATTAATTGAAAATTCAATAGATGCAGATGCAAAAAATATAAAAATAGAAATTTTTGATGGTTGAATATCAAAAATAATAATAAATGATGATTGAAATTGAATCGAAAAAGATGATCTAAAAATAATTTGAGAAAAACATTCTACATCTAAAATAAAAAATTTAGATGATTTGTATAATGTTATGACCTTTTGATTTAGATGAGAAGCAATAGCATCAATATCTTCTGTTTCAAATATGGAAATAATAAGTAAAAATATAACTGAAAATTTCTGAAACTCAATAAAAATATCAGACTGAATAAAGTCTAGTCCTATAAATATAGCTTGTGAAACTGGTACTAAAATAATAATTGAAAATTTATTTTATAATACTCCTGAAGGTTAAATTATCTTAAAACAGCAAGAACTGAATACAACCATATATTAAACTATTTGTATGAGATATCTCTTTCTTATCCTGATATTTGATTTGAATTTGTATCTGATAATAAACAAGTATTTTATTTTAAAAATAATGAAGATTTAAAAACTAGAATATATAACATATATTGAAATGATTTTTCAGAAAATTTATTAGAAATAAACTTTCAAATGGTTTGAATAAAAATTTCATGATATATTTCTGACCCAAAAATTAGTTTTAATAATAAAAATAAACAAAACATATTTGTAAATAAAAGACCTATTAAATCATATGTAATTTCAAGAGCAATTGCTGATGCTTATAATAGATTTATACCTCATTCTTCAAATAGCGCATATGTTTTGAATATAGAGGTTGATCCTACTCAAGTAGATGTAAATGTACATCCTAGAAAATTAGAAGTAAGATTTGCAAATGAACAAAATTTATTTAGAGCTGTTTATCACTCAGTAGAAGAAAAATTAAACTGAGTTAGTTTAATAAATATTATAAATACTGAGGAAAATGAATTATTGTATAAATGAAGTGATACAAAAAATAGTTTTTCTAATAATATTGATAAAAAAGAAATATATTATTCTTGATCTTGAACAAAATTTAAATCATATTCTCCATATAAAGACACAACTCCAAATCCCAATCAAATAACGATAAAAAACTCTCTGAATTTTTCGAAAGAAATTATATGAAATCCTCTAGAAATAGAGACAAGTTATGACTTAGAACAATCAAATGATCTTCATTATACAAAGCTTTGAAAAATAATATGACAGGCTCATAATTCATATATAATTGTAGAAACAAAAGTGTGAATAAAATTTCTTGATCAACACGCTTTAGCTGAAAGAATAATCTATGAAAAGTTGGTCAATAGTGACAAAAAAATATCAATTCAATGACTTCTTATTTGAGAAAGTCTTAATTTGATGCCAAAAGAAGCCAATATTTTACAAGACAATTTAGACACTTTTGAAAAAATGTGATTTGATTTTGAAATAATGGGTTGAAATATAGTTATAATTAATTGAATTCCTGATTTTATAAAAAAAGAAAATTTAAACAATATTTTTACATGAATTTTACAAGACATTTGAGAATATAATTTTACAAAATCAAAAACTCTATCTGAAGTACAAAATAAAATTTATGCATATACAGCTTGTAGATCTGCAATAAAATTTGGTAATAAACTAAATCTTTTTGAAATGAATAAATTATTAAATGATTCTGTAGAAGATTATTCTGCAACCTGTCCTCATTGAAGACCTGTTGTTTTTGATATAAATTTAGAAGAACTAAAAAATAAATATGAAAGATAAAAAAACAACTCCTAAAAGGAGTTGTTTTTTTATCTTATAATGGTATCCCCAACTGGAATCGAACCAGTATCTAGCCCTTAGGAGGGGCTTATTCTATCCATTGAACTATGAGGACTAAAAAAGTGCTTATTAAAAATAAGCACTTTTAAGTTTTTTTCAAATATTTTTATATTTTAATTATAAAAATAGTTCATGCAATAGCAAAAAGTACAATTAATGAAATAAGTAATATTAAATTGTTTGTTTTTTGATACTTTAATTCTCATGTTAATGTTTCTTTTTCAGATTGTAAATCAATTATAGATTGATTTAAATTTGATTTAGATTCTTCAAGTAAAAATTGAGATTTTTTAAAGTCTATTAAAGAAACAGAGTTTTTTGCTATTTCTTCTGCTCTTCAAACTCTAACTGAAAGTTCTCTAATAATTAAATCTTTTTCTTTAATTTCAGTCCTTAAATCTTCATAAACTTCATCTAAAGCATTTTTAGTATTTGATGGAAAATCTACTTGTACAGATTGTGAATAAATTGGTTTTCTTTCAAATGGATTATGAGTATTTGTTTTTTCAATTATTACTTCTTGATTTACAGCTCACCCTGAAATTAAATTATCTAAATCAGAAGAATTAATATAAACTACTTTTCAATCTTTTTTAGATCTTAATTTTCATGATTTAACATATCTATCTATACTTCTAGTAGATATTCAAAGTCTATCAGCAGCTTCTTGTCTAGTGTGTTTATACATTGACATATATTTATAAATTAATTGTCTATAATGTATACTTTTTATCTAAATAATCAAGTTTTTTTAATTGACAGTTTTTAAATAATTGTCTAAAATAAAAAACTAAGATTGCTCTTAGTTTTTATAAATAGGAAATTTATTACATAAATTTAATACTTCATTTTTCAAATTCAAAAGTATTTTTTCATCATCTTTATTTTTTATAGCTTCAGTAAAAATATTAGCTATAATTTTCATTTCATCTTCTTTCATTCATCTAGTAGTTGCAGCTGGAGTTCATATTCTAATACCACTTGGATCAAGAGCTTTTCTAGTATCATATGGTATCATATTTTTATTTGTTGATAATCATACTAATTCTAAAGCTTTTTCTGCTTCTTTTCAAGTTACTCAAAAACTTCAAAAAACATCAATAAGCATTAAATGATTATCTGTACCATTTGAAACTATTTTAAACCCATTTTTTATTAATTCAGATGCCAACATTTGTGCATTTTTTACAACTTGTTTTGCATATTCTTTAAAATCTGGTTTTAATGCTTCTGCAAAAGCAACTGCTTTAGCAGCAATTAAATGTTCATGTGGTCATCATTGCACTCAAGGGAAAACAGCTCTAGCAATTGATGGTCAAAATTTTTCTTTAGACATAATAATAGCTCATCTTGGTCATCTAAGAGTTTTATGAGTAGTTGAAGTTACTATATCACAATATGGAACTGGATTTTCTAGTACTCCTCATGCAATAAGACCTGCAATATGGGCTATATCAGCCATTAAAATAGCTCAAACTTTATCAGCTATTTCTCTAAATCTTTTCCAATCTAAATTTCTTGAATATGCAGAAAATCATGCAATTATCATATTTGGTTTATTTTCTATTGCTAGTCTTTCAACTTCATCCATATCTATTAATCAAGTTTCTCTATCAATAGTATAAGGAATAATTTCATATAATAATCCTGAGAAATTTAATGGATGTCCGTGGCTTAAATGTCATCATTGATCTAAACTAAGACCAAGTACTTTATCGCCTGGTTTCAAAGCAGCTAAATAAACAGCAAGATTTGCTGGGCTTCAACTAAGAGGTTGTACATTTACATATTCTGCTCAAAATAACTCTTTACATCTATCAATTGCTAAATTTTCAATTTGATCTATGTATTCTTGTCATGCATAATATCTTTTTCATGGATATCATTCACTATACTTATTTGTAAGTATACTTCCTGCAGCCTCCATTACATCCCTACTTGTATAATTTTCTGATGCAATTAATTCTATTTCTGTATCTTGTCTATGTGCCTCTTTTTGTATTAAATCAAAAAGTATTTTATCATTTTTTTCTAACATTTTTAATTAATTAAGTAAATAAAATTTTATTACTTATTTTAAAAAACAATTAATTTTAATGGAAATTTATAATTCATAATTTTTAATTAAAAATTAATGTATAATTTATAATTAAAAAAACAAAAAAAGCTAGAAAATCTAGCTTTTTTATGTTAAAAAATTATTTATTTTGTTCTTTATAACTATCTATTGTTAAATTTAGAGCTTTTGTTTTTATAAAAGTATCTAGTATTTTCTTTGCTTCTTCTTTTTGTCTATCATAAGCATTTTTATAATCTTCATCTAAAAATGAAATCTCAACATCAGGAATTATTCAATCTTGGTCTATATTTACTCATTTTGGAGTAAACCATTTTGCAACTGTTAATTTAAGCATACTTCAATCACCTAATTCAAATGGTTCTTGAACTGATCATTTACCATATGATTTTTTTCAAACAACTATTGCTTTTTGATATTCTTTTAATGCTCAAGCAGTAATTTCAGAAGCACTTGCTGAATTTTCATTTATTAATATAATTATTTTTCACTTATAAATTTCTCATGAATTTATACTTTTATAAACTTCATTTGTATTTTCATCACTATATTTAGTAACAACCAATATCTCTCAATTTTCAATTAAATTACTTAGTATTTCTACTGCACTTAATAAATACCCTCATCAATTATCTCTTAAATCAATAATTAATCATGATGTATCTTTTAATTCAGTGATTGCTTTTTGAAATTCAAGTGAAGTTTCATCTCAAAACATATTTATAGAAATATATCCTGTATTATTATCAAATTTTTCAAAATCTACTGAAGGAATTTTAATTTTTTCTCTTGTTAATTCCTTTTTAATTATATTTTTTTCTCACTCTCTTATTATTTCCAAAATAACTTTAGTACCTGCTGGTCATTTTATATTATTAACAGCATCTACTAGAGTTAATCATTCTAATGAAATATCATTTGATTTTATTATTAAATCTCATGATCTTAAATCAGAATTTTTTGCTGGAGATCATTTAATTATCATATCAATACTTACTCCCATTGGATGTGGTTCTACAACAGCTCAAATTCACTCAAAATCTCATGCAAGAGATTCATTAAAATTTTTATTTTCTTCAATATTTAAATAATTTGAATGTTTATCTCATAATCAATTAACTAATCATGATATAGAAGATTCTAATAATTTATTATTATCAATTATTTTTGAATCAAAATATTCACTTTTAATTATATCATAAACAGTCCAAAATTTTGTTAAAT
>CALMJA010000043.1 GCA_937864295.1 uncultured Candidatus Altimarinota bacterium
CCAGTTCGGTGGCCAGCGATTCGGAGAAATGGAGGTTTGGGCTCTTGAAGCATATGCTGCAAGTAACATTCTTCAAGAAATGATTACAATCAAATCTGATGACGTTGCTGGTAGAACACAAGCTTATGAAGCTATTGTTAAAAATTCTACAATTAAAAAACCAAATATTCCAGAATCATTTAATGTACTTTTAAAAGAACTACAAGCTATTTGATTGGATCTTGATTTATTAGATAAAGAAGAATTACAAGAAAAAGAAGATATTGCAATGAGAAGATATGAAGAAATTGTAAGAATTGAAAATAAAGTTCAAGAATGAACAAGCGAAAATAAAAAAGCAGAATAATTATTTTAAAAATAAATAATTATTCCTCTCTTAAAATTTTTAATCTCTAATTATAATCATAATGTTTGATAAATCTTTAGATAATTTTCTAAATGACAAAATCACTGACTTTTCAGAAATAGCAAAAAATATAGGTAAAAAAGATATTACAGAAGGTAAAAACCTTGATAACTTAGCTTGAATATCTTTATGAATTGCTAGTCCTGAAAGAATTAGATCTTTATCACATGGTAAAGTTTTGATAAGTGAAACTATAAACTATAGAACACAAAGACCAGAAAGATGAGGGTTATTTTGTGAACAAATATTTGGTCCTAGGAAAAACTATGAATGTGCTTGTTGAAAATATAAAAGAATAAGATACAAAGGTATAGTTTGTGAAAGATGTTGAGTTGAAGTAACTAAATCTTCTGCTAGAAGAGAAAGAATGGCTCATATAGATTTATATGCTCCTGTTGCACATACTTGGTATCTTAAATCTGTTCCAGGTAGAATTGGTCTATTATTAGACTTACCAGTAAAAAAACTAGAACAAGTTGTATATTTTGCTTCATATATTATTACTGATGTTTATGAAGATAAATTACTTGAAGTAAATAAAGACTTAGAAGAAAAATACAAAGTTTCAAAAGCAGAAATGCAAAAAGAACTTCAAAGAGAAATGTGAGAATTAAAATCTAGAAAAGATTCTGGAGAATTAAATGAAAAAAAATATAAAGTTGAAGAAGCAATTTTGATGTCAAAAGTTGATGAATTAACTCAGGAATTCGAAGAATTAAGAGCTTGATTAAAATCACTTCAAGTTTGAGCAATTATTTGAGAATTAGAATATAGAGTTCTTGATTCTAAATTTCCACATGCTTTTAAATGAGGTACTTGAGCTGAATATTTAAAATTATTACTTGAAAGAATAGATTTATTAAAATTTATTGAAGAACAAGAAGTTGAATTAAAAAATTCTACTCAAATTAAACAAAAAAAGATTCTTCAAAAAATTAAATTAGCATCAAGTTTACTTAAATCAGGACAAAGACCTGAATGGTTTATTTTGGAAGCACTTCCAATTATACCACCAGACTTAAGACCAATGATTCAATTAGATGGTTGAAGATTTGCAAGTTCTGACTTAAATGATTTATATAGAAGAGTTATAAACAGAAATAACAGACTTAAAAAATTAATTGAACTAGGAGCACCTGATGTAATTTTGAAAAATGAAAAAAGAATGCTTCAAGAATCAGTTGATATGTTATTAACTGGTGAAACTAGAACTAATAGATCATGATTTGTTACTGCAAATAAAAAGAAATTAAAATCATTAACTGAAATTTTAAAAGGTAAACAAGGGCGTTTCAGACAAAATTTACTAGGTAAAAGAGTTGATTACTCTGCTAGATCTGTAATCGTTGTTTGACCTTCACTTAAAATAGATGAATGTGGTATACCAAAAACAATGGCATTAATATTATTTAAACCTTTTGTTATTGGTAAACTTATAGAAGATGGTTTAGTTTACAACATAAAACATGCTGAAAAATTTATAGAAAAATCTGGAAAAGAAGTTTGGGATGCACTTGATGAAGTAATTGAGTGAAAATATGTTTTAATGAACAGAGCACCAACTCTACATAGACTTTCTATTCAAGCATTTAGACCAGTTTTAATTGAATGAAAAGCTATTCAATTGCACCCTTTAACTTGTACTGCCTTCAATGCCGATTTCGACTGAGATCAAATGGCAATACATTTACCTATTACTGATCAAGCTCAAAGAGAAGCTCGTGATTTAATGGTTACTTCTAAAAATTTACTTGCTCCATCAAGTTGAGAACCAATAGTTGCACCAGGTCAAGATATGATTTTATGAAACTATTATGTTACAGCAATGGAAGAAGGTGGGCTTTGAGAAGGTAAAGTTTTTTCAAATATAAATGATGTAGGACTTGCTTATGAAGCATGAGTTTTATGAATAAAATCAAAAATTAAAGTTAGAATAAACTGAGAATTTGTTGAAACTAACTATGGTAGATTACTTTTCAATGAAATAGTTCCAGAAGGATTAGGATTTATTAATGAAACTCTAAGAAAATGAGCAATTAAAAAAATTCTTGCTAGATCATTTGAAGAATTATGAGCTGAAGTTACTGCACAATTTGTAGACCAAATTAAAAATTTCTGATATAAATATTCTACTATTTCATGATTATCTATATCAAAAGATGATATGGTTACTCCTGAAAATAAAAAAGAATTATTAGCTGAAGCTTGAGAAAAAGTAAAATATGTTCAAAAGAAATGGTGGCTTGGATTCATGACTGAAGATGAAAAATATAATCAATCTATTAAAATATGGGCTGATGTTAAAAAAGTAATTGAGTCTGAATTAAAAGAGTTATTCTTACCAAGTAATCATATATTTAACTTTATTGATTCTTGAGCAAGATGAAATCGGTGAAATATTACACAATTATGTTGAATGAAAGGTTTAGTTGCTTCTACTACAGGTAAAACAATTGAACTTCCAATTAAATCAACTCTAAAAGAATGATTTTCAACTCTTGAATATTTTATTGCAACACATGGTTGAAGAAAAGGTAAATCAGATACTGCCTTAAAAACAGCACAATCTGGTTACTTAACAAGAAGACTTGTTGATTCTTCACAAAACATATTGATAAAAGAAGATGATTGTCATACAGTTCATTGTAAAACAGTTATTAGATGAGAAAAATCATGAAATTTTGAAGAAAAATTCGAAGATAGAATTTATTCTCATTCTCTTGCTAGAGATATTCTTGATGCAAATGGTAAAGTGTTAGTTCCTGCTTGAAAAATAGTTGATACTAAAACTTTAGTAATAATCAATGCTAATAATATAAATAAAGTAGATATTAGATCAGTTCTTACTTGTGAATCTGAAGGTTGAGTTTGTAAAGCTTGTTATGGTTTAGATTTAGGTTTAAACAAAGAAGTTGAAATTTGAACTCCAGTTTGAGTAATTGCTGCACAATCTATTTGAGAACCAGGTACTCAATTAACGATGAGAACTTTCCATAGTTGATGAGTTGCGAAAGAAGGTTGAGATATGGCCCAAGGTTTATCAAGAGTAGAAGAATTATTTGAAGCAAGATCTCCAAAAGTTTCTGCTGAAATTTCTGATATTGATTGAATTGTTCAAATTGAACAAGTTGATTCTAATATTATTGTTAGAGTAGTTGCAGAAGATTTATACAATGAAGAATATTATCATGAAGATAATTTTGATGTTGTAGTTAAAGTTGGTCAAACAATTAAAGCTAAACAAGTACTTGCAAAATCAAATATAGATAAACAAAAAATTGTTTCTTTATTTGCTTGAGAAGTTAAAAAAATAGAAGAATGAGTTATTATTGTTAGAGATTTAGAAACAAGAGTATACGAATATAGTTTTGATTTAGGTAGAAGAATATTAGTTAAAGAAGGTCAAAAAGTTACAAAATGACAAAAAATAACTGAAGGTTCATTAAATCTACAAAAATTAAAAGATGTAGCTTGAGTTTTAGTTACTCAACAATATATCGTTGATGAAATTAAAGCAATTTATTCATCTCAATGACAAACAGTTAATTCTAAACATATTGAATTAATCGTTAGACAAATGCTTTCTAGAGTAAGAGTTACATCTAAATGAGATACTGAATTCTTCCCATGAGATATCGTAGATATCATTAAATTTAAATCAGAAAATGCAAGATTAATTAAAGAAGGTAAAAAACCAGGTATAGCTGAAAGATTACTTTTAGGTATAACTAAAATATCTCTTTATACTGAATCTTGGTTATCTGCTGCATCATTCCAAGAAACTGTTAGAGTACTTGTTGAAGGATCTGTATCAGGTAAAATTGATAAATTTAAAGAAATGAAAGAAAACGTTATTATCGGTAGACTTATTCCTGCAGGTAAACAATATAGAAAAATTCATAATCAATCAACTGAAGAAGATATTGAAAGTCAATATTTTGATCCAAACGAAGATGATATCGATGTTTGAGAATTTCATCTTGAAGAAGTTATGAAAGATATGGAACATGAAAGTGATTTCTAATAAAAAAATAAAAGTACTGTAAAGTACTTTTATTTTTTTCAAATTTATAAAAAAAACTCTAGAATTTTCTAGAGTTATTTTTATAAATCATTTAACATTTTTAATACATCATCTGCATCGTCTTCACTTTCACTATCTTGAGCAGCTTTAATTTTTTGTTTAGAGTCTTTCATTTGAAATTCTTGCCATTCAATAAGATGTTTTTCATTTAATTTTTTAATTTCTGTTTGATATTTTTCTTCTAATGCTTCTAATTTTTTCTTTTCAGTATCTAAAATATTGAATAATCTATCGATTTGGTCATCTGTCATAGATGGCATTATATCAAACCAATATTGTTTTTCATCATCATCCATAGATTCTGTTTCAATAATTAGTTTTACAAGTTCATTGTATTGTGCTTGCATTTCATCACTTACATTGAAAATTTTTCAGTTATGATTAATTTCTGCCATATTTTTATTTTTAATTTTTAAATTTATAATCTAATTATACCAAACTATTTTAAAATTTGCAAATAAAAAATATGAGTTATAATAATTTCATAAATATTACTAACTAAATAAATATATGACTTTGATGTATTTATGAATTTATACTCTATTATTAGTGTTTATTTGGGCTTTTTTTATGGTAGCAAAAATACATGCGTATAAATTTAAAAATTTTTCTAATTATATAGAAAAAGTTACGGGTTTTCTTCTTATATTTTTGATATTTTTATCAATTTCTTGATATTTAATTATTATTTTTTTATCAGATAATTCTACTAATATAGATTTTACTGAAAAAGATTTTTATTTTAATGAAGTAAGTTATTAAAAATATGACATCAATTTTTACAAAAATTATAGCTAGGGAAATACCAAGCGATATAGTTTATGAACAAGAAAATTTAATAGTAATTAAGGATATAAATCCCCAAGCAAAAATTCATTTATTAATAATTCCCAAAAAAGAAATAGAATCAATTGACCATTTAGAGGATGAAGATAGGGAATTGTTAGCTGATATGTTTTTTGTAGCAAAAAAAGTAGCGTATGATTTATGAATAACATGATGATATAAACTACATTTCAATGTTTGAAAAAATTGATGACAAGAGGTAATGCACCTACATTTACATTTATTATCTAATATGTAATTTAATGGAATTTAACAAAAACAAAGTTGTATTTTCTGTAATTTGAATTTTTTTATTATTAGCAATTATTTTTCTACTTGTAACAATGAAAAATGCAGATAATAATAATTGAAATACTTCAAAAACAGAAAATTTTAAAATTTGGCTTTACGGATATAATGTTGATAATTATTATGATTTAATAGATGATTTTAAAAAAGTCTATCCAGATTATAAAGATAAAAAAATATTAATAGAAAATTTTACTTCATATGAGGATTATACTTATACTCTTATGTCTGCTTTAAGTTCATGAGTTTGACCAGATATTTTTGTATTAAACAATAATGAAAAAAATTCTGTTTTTTCAAATCAAATTCTTTGAATTGATCCTAAAATAGTAAATCCAAATGATTTTAGAAAAAAATATAAAGCAGTATTTAGTGATGATTTAATTTCTACTGTAGCAAGTGAATGATGAAATAAAGAATTTTTATTATGACTTCCTGTTTGATATGAAACTCTTTGAATTTTTTATAATAGAAGATATGTAAAAGATACAGATTTAAAAAATCTTTCAACACTAAATAATGTAATATCTGATTTAAAAGGTAGATATAGTGATTTAATACCAATATGAATATGAAATGGTTCAACTGTTTATAATTCTGCTGATATTATTACTCAATTTTTTATGTTACAATGATGAGTAGTTTGAGTTAGTGCATTAAATTGAACAGTTCTAAAAGAAGCATTAGCATCATATTTATTATATTGAGATACAACTTGATATAATTGATATAATTCTAGATTCCAAGAATTGAAAGATACAAAAAAGAATTCTCTTTATTTGTTTTCTAGATGAGAAGTTTTGATGGTTGTATGATATCCAAGTTTAATTCAAAATATAAAAGCAAATTGATTTAGTAAAACTATGTTACAAGCATCTTATTTTCCACATTATTTTTCATGAGGATGAAAAACTTTGGTAAATTACAATACATTTGTAATAAATAAAGATACAAAAAATCTAGAAATTTCTAATAATTTTATATCTTATTTATCAACTGATAGTTGAGCAAGTAGTTATTTGAGAAAACATCCATATATGATGCCAGCATTATTATCACTAGATTCTACAATGATGGAACAAAAAATTGATCCAGGATATAATATAATTTTATCAGATTTTTATAACGATAGTGAAGAATTATCTAGTTTTGATAAGTGAATTAAAAATATTTATGATAAAGATATAACTCTTCTTTTAGATAGTAATAATTATGATGAAGATTTATTTAATAAGTTTAAATTAATGCTTATTTGTAAAAGAAATAAAATTACTACATTTACTAATTTTGAAGTTGATTGTGAAAAATAATTAAATTTAAAATGGTCTCTTTTGAGACCATTTTTGTTATAAAAATATATGAAAAGTTATAATTGTTATATACATATTCCGTTTTGTAGTAGTAAATGTAAATACTGTAGATTTGCATCTTTTTCATGATTTTCAAATTTAAAGATACAAACTTACGTTGATTTTTTATGTAAAGAAATAATTGATTCTGATTTAGAATGAGTTATTTTAGATACTATTTATTTTTGATGATGAACACCTTGAGTTTTATCTTTGGATCAATTTTTACAAATATTTCAAACACTTAAATCAAAATTTATTTTTTCAGAAAGTGTAGAAATATCTATAGAAACAACACCATGAAATATAACTATAGAAAATATTAATTGATGGAAAAAATTAGGTATAAATAGGATAAGTATGTGACTTCAAACTCTAAATGAAAAATCACTTATTGAAATTTGAAGAGATTCAAAATGAGATATAATTTCAGCTTTAGATTTAGTAAATTCTATATGATTTCCAAATTTTTCTATAGATTTTATCATATGATTGCCTTATGTTGTTTCTTGAGAAATTATAAAAAATATAGATTTTTTACTTAATAAATATTATTATATAAAGCATATTTCAGTTTATATGTTAGAGGAATATTATGATGTTCCAGAAGTTAAAGAATCAAAATTTGATAACATAGTTTATCCAAATGATTGGTCTAATCTTTGATTGAAAGAAGAATTTTTTAGTGATGAATATATAGAAATTAAAAAATATTTAGAAAAAAAATGATTTAATAGGTATGAAATTTCAAATTATTCTAAATCTTGATTTGAATGTAAACATAATATTTGATATTGGAATCATAAAGAAACTCTTGCATTTTGATTATGAGCACATGGATTTTTAAACAATATTCGTTTTTCAAATAGCGAGTCTTTCTTGGATTATTATGCTAAAAAAAATATAACAAAAGAGGAATTAAATACGGATGATTTATTTTTAGAAAATATTATGTTTTCACTTAGAACTTCTTGAATAGATAAAGTTTTTCTAGAAAAATTGGACATAAAAAAAGTAAATTATTTTATAGAAAATAATCTACTTTTAGAAAAAAATAATAAAATTATATTAACTGATTCTGGAGTTATTTTTATGGATTATATACTTTGAGAAATAATAATATAAAAAAAGAAGCCATAGGCTTCTTTTTTTATATTATCTGTTTGATAATTCTTCTTTGAAATGTTCAAATAAGTGGTTAATTAGATCATCTAAGTTTTTATAATCTTCTCTTTCGTATCTAAATGAATGTCCATCTAAAGTTGCAGATAATACACCATCATATAAATCTTTTTTATTTTTATCTACTTTTAGTTCGATAATACCTTCTGCATCATCTTTAGTACTAAACTTTTTTAGATAATTATCTAATTTATTTTCTAGATTATGTTTAACTAATCTTTGTGTTACTTCTTTTGCTTCTTCTGCATTTACGTGCATTTTTACTTGTATTTCCATAATTCACTTATTATCAATATAAATTCAAAAAAGGTTTTAAGTATTTTATAAGGCTTTAGTACTTAACTACTTTTTTATGACAATATTTTATCATATTAAAAATTTATTGCAAATAAAATTTAAAAAAATTGTTGAAAAATCAATATATTTAGATATAAATATAATATAAATAAAATTTAAGAAACAAAATAAAGATGACTAAATATACACCAACTATATGACTTGAAATACATGTGAGAATAAAATCAGAAACAAAAATGTTTTGTTCTTGTAAAAATGCAGTTGCATTAGCAGAAGAACCAAATATGAATGTATGTTCTGTTTGTATGTGATTTCCATGAATGCTACCTAGTTTAAATAAAGAAGTAGTTAGACTATGACTTATTTGAGGTATGGCTATGAACTGTGAGGTAAATAAAGTTTCAAGATTTGATAGAAAAACTTATTTTTATCCAGATAATCCAACAGCATATCAAATAACTCAAATGTATGAACCAATTGTAGGTAAAGGGTCTGTAAAAACTATAGTTAATTGAACTGAGAGAGTTTTTGCTATACATCATATGCATTTAGAAAATGATGCTTGAAAACTTATCCATGCATGATGAAAAACACTTCTTGATTTTAATAGAGCTTGAAGTCCACTTATGGAAATAGTAACTGATCCAGTTTTTCATAACAAAGATGAAGTTATGGAATTTTTAAAAGAATTACAAAAAATATTTAGAGCAACTGGAGTTTCTGATGCTGATATGGAAAAAGGACAACTTAGATGTGATGTAAATATATCTGTAGCACCAGAAGGAAGTAATAAACTTTGAGCTAGAACTGAAACAAAAAACGTAAATTCATTTGCTGCAATTGGTAGAGTTGTAGAACATGAAGTTAAAAGACAAATTAGTATAATTGAAAAAGGTTGAGTTATAGATCAAGAAACTAGATGATGGAATGATGATACATGAACTTCAACTACTCAAAGAAGTAAAGAAGATGCGATGGATTATAGATATTTTCCTGAACCAGACTTATTGCCACTTGTTTTAAGTGATGAATTTGTAGCAGAAGCAAGACTTCAAATTCCAGAATTACCTATAGAAAAAAGACTTAGATATTTGAGAGTTTTTAAACTAAGTGAAGATGATGCAAGAATATTGACTTTTGATAGAACTTTAAGTGAATACTTTGATAAATTGGTAGAATTAACTTGAGATGCTAAAAAATCATGTTCATATATAACTAGTGTTTTACTTGCTATGATGAATGAAAGTGAAACTATTAAAAATATATCTGATTTAAAATTTGATATAAAAGAACTTGCTAAAGTTATTGATTTAGTAAATCATGATGAATTATCAAGTACTAATAGTAAACAAGTTATAGAAGAATTATTTAATAATTGATGAGAAACTGATATAATAGTAGATGAAAATAATTTAAGACAAAAAAATGATACTGGAGCTTTAGAATCAATTGTTGATCAAGTTTTAGCGGATAATGCTACTCAAGTTGCTGATTATAAAGCAGGAAATGAAAATATATTTTGATTTTTTGTTGGTCAATGTATGAAGGCTTCAAAATGAGCTTGAAATCCAAAAATTTTTAATGAATTATTGAAAAAGAAACTTTAGAATAAAATCTAGAGTTTTTTTGTTCTAAAATTTTTGCAAGAAAAAATAATTTATGATATCATTTATTTAGTTAAAAGTTTTTTACCTATAAATAGATAAAAACTACTATTTAAGTTTAACAATATAAATTATGTTTTCTAAACTTCTAAATAAGATTTTAAGTAACAAAAGAAATATACTATTCGTTTTAGTATGAATTTCTTTGTTTTTTGTTTTGAGTGATAGTGCTTTTGCAGCTGAACAAACAAAGACATTTGAAGATACAAGAAGGAAAGTAGGAGAGGTAGTTCAATTTATTTCTACTACTTTAGCTGTATTTTTAGCACTTATTTCATATTTAACTACTATGTTTTTATCACCAGAATGGGTGAATGGTAGTTTATTTTGATTGAATACTGTATTTAAATCTATTTGGATAATGGTTTCAAATATTGTTTATTTAATTTTTGCATTCATTCTTATATGGATTGCATTTATGAATATTATTTGAAAATGAACTGAAAAATATGCACTTAAACAAGCATTACCAAAATTTATAGTAGGTATATTAATAGTACCATTTTCTTGGTTTTTAGTTAACTTTATACTTTCTATTTCTGCTATATTAACTATTTCAGCATTAAACTTACCATTTGATACTTTTGATAGTTATAAAGAGAAAATGCAAAAAGTAGAAGTACCAACTTCATGTGTTTTTAATCCTGATAATATGTCTGCTACTTGAGCGACAGATTTAAGTAAAATATTGAGATGTGATAAATCTTGAAATAAATCAATTGAATCTTTATTATCTTCAGATAAATCAGGTGATTCTATTTTTGGTATAATTTGATTATATACTTACTGAGTAATAAATTTAGAAAGTTTTGATAATTTAAATGAATGATATCAAAAATCAGTTACTAATATGGCTCAATTAATTATTAAAATAGTATTTGATTTCTTATTTATAGTTGTATATTCAGTATTAATGGTTGCGTTATGATTAGTATTGATGACAAGATGAATTTATTTATGGATATATATGATGATTTCTCCATTGTTTTGACTTATGTACTTTTTTGATAAATCAGAATGATGATCAGGTTTTTTTGAAAAATTTAATTTAAAACAATTTATATCTTTAGCTTTCGTTCCAGTTTTTGCTATGTTAGCACTTAGTTTCTGATTGTTGTTTTTATATTTAGTTTGAAATTGAATGACAACTACTGATAAAACTGCTTCTGCTGGTATTCCAACAACAATAAATATAACTAAAGATTCTTTTAAGATAAATGAAATTACATTAACTTTAAGTTGATCAGTTTCTACAGATCAAAGTATTACATCATTTATGCAAGAAATTTGAAATAAATGACTTTGAGTTATCTGAAGTTTAATTTTAAAAATATTTGGTATAGTTGTATTATGGTGAGCTGTAATGGCTGCTCTTAGAACAAATGAAATAACAAAAGCAGTAGTAGAACCATTATATCAATTTGGTACAAAAGTATGAGAACTTGCAACTAAATCTCCACAATATGCACCTATATTTGGTGGGCAAAGTATGGCAAGTTTGAGTAATATATGAGATAAAGCACAGTGATTTTTTGCTAATAAACAATCAACAAGAGCTCAAAATTTTCTTGAAAAACATGAACTTTTTTGATCTGATTCTTATACATGAGCAATGCAAATTAATAAAAATAATGCTAGATCTGCTAATACTTGAAGTGAAACTGCAAGTATAATTGAAAAAACTTTAAAGGATATGAAATGAAATGAAGTTAAAGTTACTAAACCAGAATTTAAGGAATTATTAGATATTATTGCAAATAATAAAAATTCTCAAGCAAACGATGATTTTAGAAATTATGTTAAAGAAACATTAAAATGAAAAACATCATTAAGTTATGATGAGGCTGCTAAGGCATTAGGTAAACTTGAGAATCCAAATATAAATTTATGATTTAATTGAATTTGAAATCAATGAATTTGAAATGAATGACAACTAATTGATTATATTAAATCAATGAAAGATTGATCAAATCCAGATATTCCAAATACTCCAAAAGCATGAAGTGCTAATCAAACAGTTAGTTTAAATATAAATTGAATTAATAGTTCTGTAAATATTCCACAATGAGTTTCTTTATCTACAGTTGAATCAGCTATTTCGAAAGTTTGAGATACTACTCAAATTAATAAAACAGATTTTATAAGTAAAATTGTGACTGAGTTAATATCTAATAAAGTTGAAAAAACAGAAGCTGAAAAAATTGCAAATGAAGTTGCTTCTAAAATAAAAAATTTTAAAACAAACTAATAAAAAAAAATCCCTAAAGGGATTTTTTTATTAGTTCTTCGGCAGAGATTAATTCTACATCATCATAAATATATTTCTTCAAGTTTAATTTATCTATATTATTTATTACTAAATATCTTTTAGCTTTTCATGGAACTTTTTGTAATTTATTTATTTCTTTTTTAAGATCTTCTTTTTCTAAAATATTAATTATATTTATATATATATTATTTTCTTTTTGCTTTGCAAAAAAAGTAAACTCATAACTTCAATTTATTCAAGAGAAAATATTAAAATTGTCATAGTTAAGTTTAATAAAAATTAAGTTTTCTATAAGTATATCTCTGTCTAGATTAAAATTATTTAATTTATTTCTTATTCAGTTATCAGAGAAATAGTATTTTGATTTATTTAAAATAGATTTTTCTTTTTTGAAATCATAAAGCTCTATTTTATAAAGTATTTTTTCTTGTATAGTAAAATCTATGTAATCCATAAAAGTTTTTAGAGCTATACTATCATTTTTTTCTATTTCTCTGTGTAATTCTCTAAGGGAAATAAAATTAGTTAATTTTGATATTTTTGTTAATATTAAATTATACAAAAATATATTTTTTACTAGTTTTAAACTTATTATTTTACTTAAAAATATATTGTCTACAATAAGTGAAATGTATTCTTTTTTAAAAATTGTATCACTTAAGTTGTATGATTTTCATATATTTCAATACAATAAATCATTTTCTATATTATCTGAAATCATGTTTTTAATCTCAATTTCAGTTATGTTTGGTATCTTTATATCATTTCAAATTATAATAATTTTGAAATTATTTTTATATAATTTAGATATGAAATCTTTGATTCAATTTATCTGACTTATATTTTGTAATACTATATATTTTGTATTTTTGTATAAGTTAACATATACATTAAATAAGTTTTCTAAAGAAAAATTATCTTTTATTATATTTTCAGTATCTAGATCTTTATTGAAATAAAAAAACTTATCTCATATCTTAGTTTTTGTTATAAAATCTGAAACTACTTCTGTTTTTCATATATTTTTTAATCAAGTTATTATAACAATTTTTTCATTATTTATATGATTAACTAATTTTTCTAAGTACTTTTTATAATTTTTATTTACTTTTTTATTTAAAATATAATTTTTATTTAGTTCTATTATGTCTTTAAAAAATATCATTTTGTTATAGTTAATTTATACATTTTTATATTTTTATTATCTTTTATATTTTATATACTTTTAAAGTAAAAAGTCAATTATATAAATTATAAATCATAATTTATATATGTAAAATCATAAGAGATATATCTTTTTGACTTTATTAATAGCTAAGTATTATATTAATGTACTATAAAAGTACTTTATTTATTTTTTACTTTTGTTAAAAATAAATTTTACATTCTAAAAAAATATATGAAATATTTTTTATTCGCATTATATATAATCTGAGCATTGGTATGAGTACATTTATTAGTATGAACTAATTTATGAACTTCTGCTAATGCTTTTTTGTTATTTGCTGTTTTTCTAGGTATTTATATGGCTGTAAATATCTGAGCAAATGATGTTGCAAATAGTGTTGGTCCTGCTGTTTGATCAGGTGCTTTGAGTTTAAAATGGGCTATAGTTATTGCAGCTATTTTTGAATTAGCTTGAGCTGTTATTGCAGGTTGAGAAGTAGTAAAAACAATCAAAGATTGAATTATCGATATTTGAGTTATAAACGATTATACTATATTTTTGTTTATAATGTTAGCTGCTTTATTTTCTGCTGCATTATGGTTAAATTTTGCCACATATTTTAATGCCCCTGTTTCAACTACACATTCAATAGTAGGTTGAGTTATGTGAGCATGAATAGCTGCTATGTGAGTTTGAATAGTTGCTTGGGATACAATGTGAAAAATAGTAGCGAGTTGGTTTATTTCTCCTTTGCTTTGATGAATAGTTGCTGCACTTTTTTTATTTTTTATTAAACATCTAATTTTAAATAGAAAGGATAAAATAGTTCAAGCAAAAAAATGGGTACCATTTTTTGTTGCTATTATGGCATGGTCATTTACAAGTTATATATTACTTAAATGATTAAAAAATGTTTTAATAAAATTGGATTTCGTTTCTGCATCTCATATTTGATTGATAGTAGCTTTTTTTACTTATTTTTTCTTGAGAGCTTATATTTCAAAAATTTCTCATAGACTTTCAAATGATAGAAAGGCAATTGCAAAATTATTTAATATACCTTTAATATTATCAGTTATACTTTTAAGTTTTGCTCATTGATCAAATGATGTTGCAAATGCTATAGGTCCTCTTGCTGCAATATATGATTCACTTGTTAATTCATGAGTTTCATGAAGTGTTTGAATCCCATTTTGGATTATGCTTTTATGATGAACTTGATTATCATTTTGATTGATGTTATTTGGTCCAAAAATAATTAAAGCTGTATGATGAGAAATAACTGAACTTGATCAAATTAGAGCTTTTTGTATCGCTTTATCTGCTGCATTTACTGTAATACTTGCGAGTCAAATGTGATTACCTGTAAGTTCTACACATATTGCAATTGGTTGAGTATTTTGAGTATGATTTCTTAGAGAGTATCTTCATAAAAGAGAACACTGAAAAAAAGAAAAATTTGTTGAAAGAGCAATGCTTAGTAAAATTGTTGCTGCATGGTTGATTACTGTTCCAGTTGTTGCATTTTTAGCTTGAGCTATATTTTTAATATTTAGTTTTCTTTTTATTTAAAATTAAATTTTAAAAAAGTAAAAAATAATTTATTTTTTACTTTTTTTTTGTATAATAATTTTTGATTTTATAAGAGAAAAAAAAATATGGAAAATTTATTAAAAGTAGAAGTACTAAAAGTAATTAAAGAAAAATATAATATTGTATTAGATGATATTAAATTAACAATTCCACCAAAAAAAGAAATGTGAGATTTTGCTTTTAATTGTGGTATGTTATCAAGAGAATTAAAAAAATCACCAGCAATGATAGCAGATGATTTACTTAGTGAGTTAAAAAATATTTCTCTTGTAAAAAATGTAACAAATGAAAATTGATTTATTAATATCACATTAAATAATGATATTTTTACTAAAAATTTTAAAAACATTTATGAATCATATTTAAGTAACAAAGATTATTTCAATATATGATCTTGATCAAAACTTATAGTTGATTATATAGGTGCAAATGTATGAAAACCTCTTCATATAGGTCATATGTGTACTCCAAATTGAGGACAAGCTATGATTAATTTATATAAAAAAATATGATATGACGTTATTTCTGATAGTCATATTTGAGATTGGTGAATTATATTTGGTAAATTAATTACTGCATATAAACTTTGGTGAGATGAAAATAAATTGAAAGAAAATGCAGTTGATTATTTACTTGAGCTTTATGTAGGTATAACTTCTGAAAGTGAAAAAAATCCAGATTTAGAACAACAAACAAGAGATGAATTTAAACTTTTATCAACTTGAGATAAAAAATCAATGGAATTATGGAAAAAATTCACTTCATATTCAATTGATGCTATGAATAAAATTCTTGAAAGATTAAATGTTAGACCAGATTATAATATAGGAGAAAGTTTTTATGAATGATTATGATTACCAAAAATAGAAGATAATCCAGATTTGGTTTATGATATGCATTCTGTAGTTACAGAATTAATATCAAAATGAATAGCTACACAAAACGAAGATAATAGTGTTTGAGTAATTTTTGAGAATGATAAATTACCAAGTTGTATACTTCAAAAAAGAGATTGAACACATGGTTATTTAGCTTCAGATTTAGCCTCTATAAAATATAGAACTACAAATTGGAATCCAGATAAGATTATTTATTTTGTAGATGTGAGACAACAATTACATTTCAAGCAAGCTTTTGAAATTGCAAAATTAGCAGGTTGGATTTGAAATACAGAGTTATTTCATGCTTATAATTGATTTATCTCATGAAAAGAGTGAGCATTTTCTACTAGAAAATGAAATATAATTAAATTATCAGATTTACTTGATGAATCAGAATCTAGAGCTAAAAAAATAATTCTTGAAAAAAGAAATGATTTAAGTGAAGATGAATTAAGTGAACTTAGTAAAATTATATGAATTTGAGCTATTAAATATTGATATTTAAAGAAAAATAGGGAAACAGATGTGATTTTTGATTGGGATGAATTTATGACTTTTGAAGGGAATAGTGGTCCTTATATTCAATATGCTTATGTAAGAGCATTTAGAATTTTGGAAAACAGTAATTGTTTAGATTTTAATTCTGAGATTAAATCAAGTTTTCAATTTAATGAAGAATTTGATTTAATTAAAACTCTTTCAAATTATAAAGAAATTTTAGAAAACACAGCAAGTAAAAATATGCCACATATACTTTGTAAATATGCTTATGACTTAACAAAAAGTTTTAATAGTTTTTATAATAGTGTTCATATTTTAAATGAAATAGATGATGATAAAAAATATGCTAGATTAAAATTAATAAATCTTTTTACTATAATTTTAAAAGATATTTTTTCTATTCTTGGTATAGAAATGCCAACAAAAATGTAACAAAAGGAAAAGGCCTTGCATATAGCAAAGCCTTTGAATTTGGTCCTTTTTGAAATTGAAACTTAGTTCTTGCCAAACCGGTGAGAGTGACAATAAACTAAATTAATCTTACACCTTGTGATAGAATGCACTATTTGTACCTAAAAAATTCTTTTAAGGTACAACAATTCAAAAAGGGGATTGTATAATATTTTAAAAATAAATTTTGTCAATATAAAAAATGAGTAAAGTTGATTATGATAATATAGCAAAAGATTTTTCAAAATCTAGAAAAAATATGAAATGGGAAGAAATAGATTATTTTATTTCTTCTTATTTAGGTGATTTTGAAAATAAAAATTTTTTAGATATTTGATGTGGAAGTGGTAGACTATTAGAACAATTTTCAAATAGTTTTGATATAGCAAAAATAAATTATTTATGATTAGATTTATCAATTGGTATGATTGATGAAGCAAAAAAAATATATAAAAATAAAGATTTTCTAGTATTAGATATGACTTCTATAGATAAAATTGAAAATAAAAAATTTGATTTTATATTTTTTATTGCATCTTTTCATCATCTTCAAACACTCGATGAAAGATTAGAAGTTTTGAAAAAAGCTAAAAATTTACTAAATAAAAATTGAATTATTTTTATGACAAATTGGTATTTAAATTCTTCTATAAATGATGAAAAATATAAAAATAATGTTATAGAAAATAGTGAAAATAAATTTTGAAGTCTAGATTATAATATATATTTTTGAGAATATGCTAGATTTTACCATTGTTTTTCTTTAAGTGAATTAGAACATTTATTTAAAAATAATTGATTTGAAATCATAGAAAATAGAGCATTTGAAACTAATAAAAACTTTATAAGTATAATAAAAAAAATATGAGATTAATCTCATATTTTTTTTATTCAAATTCACTTACTGGATAAGGAATTCATTGATTAGTTGACGCAGAACCAAAAGCAGCTAATGTAGTTCATGAAGCAGTTTTACCTTGTTCTTGTTCATTAACCAATATACTATTTTGACTTCAAACTAAAGTTTTAGGACAATTTACAGCATTATCAAAACATGATCCACTATCATAATCTCAAACTATTTTTGTTACATATATATCACTTGCTTCTTTTTTTATAGTATAAGCTATGTTGTAATATGTACCAGTTTTATTATCTGTTCACCAGTTTGCACCTTGAGGTTTTTTGTAAATAGCATAAACATATCTACCTAAACCAAGTTCAATTAATTTTTTATTATTAGTATTTTCTTTTAAATCACCTACTTCAGGATCAAATAAATCTTTAGTTAAGTATTTTTTTCAAAGAGTTTCTTGAGAAAGTGTTCATTTTGCTCAGATTTGTTGAGTATTATCTATATTCATTACTCTTCAACCACCATTTGCTCAATCTACACTAGTTATTTCAGCCCCATTCATAGTTACATTTAATGTATTTGAAGGAGTTGCTTCAACTGCATTATTATATCACCACATATTTGAAGTAGCATTATATAAATCAACAGCAGGATAATAATTATTATCAACTTTAAATTGTTGTAGAGAAGTTTCAATAGTTGAAACATCACCTATTTTTCTACCTGAAACTGCTTTATCTACTGCTCAACCAAAATTTTGATAAGCAACAACAGATATAATAGCTAATATAGTTATAACCACTAATAATTCAACAAGTGTAAAAGCTTTATTTTGTAATTTTTTCATAAAATATAAATATTATTTTAGTAAATACTTATAAATAGTATCTTTTTTTTTGAATATGACAAGAAAATATTAAAAGTAAATCTTTACAAATTTTGTATATATGATATTATCTTAATTATAATTAGAAAATATAATAAAATATATGGATAGATATATAAAAATAGATGAAAAGGTTGAAGGTATAGTTAAAAAGGTTTCTTTATATATGAGAAACCTTAATTATGATTATATAAAAACTGAAATTTTTAGAGCTTATTTATATGCTCGTGATGCTCATGAATGACAAAATAGATTATCTTGAGAACCATATATTAGTCATCCAGTTGAAGCAGCTGAAATACTTTTGGATTTAAAACCAGATATTTACACTATACAAGCATGTTTATTACATGATGTTATTGAAGATACTCCAAAAACTTCTGAAGAAATTAAAAAAGAATTTTGAGAAGAAGTTGCTTTTCTTTGTGAGTGATTGGCAAAACTTTCAAAAATCAGATATAAGTGAGAAGATAGAGATGTTTGAAGTCTTAGAAAAATGGTAGTTGCTATGGCTGAAGATCTAAGAGTTATTTTTGTTAAGTTGTCTGATAGACTTCATAATATGAAAACACTGAAATATCATCCAAAAATAGAAAAAAGAGAAAAAATTGCACTTGAAACTTTAAACATATTTTCACCAATTGCAGATAGATTATGACTTTATCATATTAAAAATTCACTTGATGAAGAATGTTTTAAAATACTTGATGCAGAAAGTTATAGAAAATTAAAAAGGGAATTAAAAGCATTAGAACCACAAAGAA
>CALMJA010000044.1 GCA_937864295.1 uncultured Candidatus Altimarinota bacterium
TAGAAAAAGTTGTTGATTGATACAAATTTAGAGTAGTTAAACATGATACAGAGTCAAAGGATTATATATTTAAAATCTGAGTAAATCCAGATTATTGAGAAACAAATCTAAGAGAATTAATGGAAAATAATAATTGAGTTTCTGCAATAAATTGAGTGTTTTTTTGTCCTGAAAGTTATAAAGAATGTTGATGAAAAAATTTCACAAATAATGAAAGATATGTAACTTGATTTAAAATTTGAACTAGTCAATCTACACAAGATAGAGTTGTATTTGCAGTTGATGATGAGAATAAACCATTTTTATATCAAACAAATAAAATAAATCCAGATAGGGAAGAAGATATTTATTATTGATTTTCAAATTTTCCATTATTATTACAAGATTGAGTTAGTAAATATCAAGATTATGTAGATTTAGGTTTAGTTGACTATAAAATGAAAGCCAAAATGCAAAGAAATTTTATATGTAGTGATTTGACTTGAAGATATATTTATACTTGATATGTAAGCGAAATTTCATTAGAAAAATTACCGGACTTACTTTTAAAATTTGGTTGTAATAATGCATTAAATTTAGATGCTGGTTGATCAAGTGCTATGATATATAATTCTAGATATATAGTTTGACCAGGTAGAGATATACTTGATTGAGTAGTAATAGAAAGAAAATGACTTGATACAAAAAAAATAATAGAAAATTCTATAACAATCAAAACATTAATAGAAAAAAAATTATCTAAAAAAACTCATACAGAAAGAATGGAATTTTTAAATAATTTTACTACAACACTAACAAAAATTAGAACTGCAATATATACAAAAAATAGTTTTGATTTATTTGATAATGAATCTGGACAAAAAATAGGGTACGAAATAAATGTAAAAAGTGTTAAAAATCTAGAAACAGTATACTTTGTAAATTATTTAAATAAATTACTTAGCGAATTAAAAAGTATCTATATAGATGAAAATTGAGAAAAAGAAGATAAAGAAAATCTATTATTTTAGCTTGACATTTAGATTATTTTAATTAAAATCTTTAAACCTAAGCAACTGAATAAACGAGGTAAGTAAAATGTCAGAATTCATCGACAACAATGCAACTATTTTTTATCTTTCTCTCGTGATTCCGCACTTGATTCTTTACTATTCGAATGTCACGAGCGTTTCGAAGTATGTTTTTGAATATTTTTTGCTAGGAATTGTTTCGTTTTTCATGATGTGGATTGTTTCCACATTCTGGATGCAAATACTCGCATTGCAATTTTTGTTTCTTTTGGCATTCTTTTTGCCACAAAAACCAAGAACTGTACATGCAAACTAAAAAGAGCCCCGCAGGGGCTCTTTTGCTTTATTAAACTCTTATAATTTTTGCATCAGACATTCAGTTTGTTCAATCGATTTCTCACCATTTTACAAATCTTTCTAATGTATCATCGTTTATTATAAGTTTTCATCAATTATCTCTTAGTTCCATATTTGTAAAACTACTATATTGTCATTCATAATTTCAGCTAATTTCTTCTATATTTTTGTCATTTTCTTCTATTTTTTTCAATATTTGTAATACATAATTAGTTCACATATCACATTGCATAAGTGCTTTATGTAAAGCAAACATTAGTAATTCTCAGTTATACTTTAAAAATGTTAGACTTACTTTTGACACAGTCTCTCACATTTTTCTTTGAGTTGAAAATCATTTACTTGTATAATTCCAAACTCTAACATGATCTAAATTTCAAGATGATATTATTTGAGGTCAAGAAACTAATAAGTTTATTCAGTCTTTTGAATCATTTACTACTGCAATTACATCATTTGCATAAGGAATATCTACTGTTTCAAATGTAGATTCTTTTATTTCTCAATTTAATTTCTTATCTTTACTTTGACTTCAATAATTGATAGATATATCTATACTCATTTTTATTTATTAAAAAATAACTATAGATTTATAATTATTTTATATTTTTTGTCAATGTTTTTTATTGACAGTACTATTTTATTGAATATTATAAAAATATATAAAATATAAATTTTTTTATGGCAAAATTAGAATTATTATGAAATGTAGAATTACCATTATTTAAAATACTTTTTAATAATGATTTATTTTCGGCTATAGAAGTAAAAAAGTTGGATGATTTTTTACTTGAAATATGATTAAATGATGAAGATTTATCTACATATAAAGACTTACAAAAAATAGATACATCAGATATAGATAGGGATAGAGTAAATTCTTATCAAAATAATATAATTGATTTATTTGCAAATAAAAGGGAATTTATAAAAAGTACTATTTCAAAAACAGAAGTATTCAAAAATTTAACATCAAATTTAAGAAAAAAAATATCTGTTGATAATGAAAAGAATTTAGAAATAATTTATATATATATAAGATTCGGACTACTTAGTTTAGTAACAAATTATGAAACTCAAAGAGTTGCGAAATGAATTTTTGATATAGTAAAAAAGTAAAAAACATATATGTTTTTTACTTTTTTTTCAGCATAATAAATATTTCTTTATTCCCATTTTCTCATTCTAGTTTTGATTTTTCAACTTTTAGTATTTGAAGTCATTTATCTCTACAAATTTGTAAAAAATCATTTATTTTTTTAGTTATTATTTTTTCATCTAATACAACTCATTTTTTTCAAATGTGTTTTTTTCAAACTTCAAATTGTGGTTTAAATAAGAGTAGGGAAATAGTCTCAGTATTCATATGATTTATAATACTATCCAAAATCATTTCTAAGCTAATAAAACTAACATCACATGTTATTAAATCTATGTTTTTATCTAGTTTTTCTAATTTTCTTATATCAGTATTTTCTTTTACTATTATTTTATCATTATTTCTCACTATATCATGAAGTTGGCTAGTACCAACATCAACTGCATAGATAGTATTTACATCATTTTCAAGTAATATTTGGCAAAATCATCCTGTACTACTTCATATATCAAGGCAAACAAAATCTTTTATTTTTAAGTCTACTTCCTCTAAAAATCATTTTAATTTTATAGCACTTCTTGCTACATATTTTGTTTCATCAAGTTCATTTATGATTACTTCCATATTTTGTTTTACTTCAAATCATGTTTTTGTAATTTTTTCTCAATTTACAAAAACATTTCAAGCTTTGATTATAGCTTGAGATTTATTACGGCTTATTTCCAATTTTTCTGTTATATATTGATCAATTCTCATATTTTTTATGGTTATTTTTTTGGTTTATATCTACTTACTGCTTCTCAAAGAGTATCTTTATTCATCTCTCAACTTTTTCAATCTCTTGTTGCTATAAAAGACCAAATTTCTATTTTTCAGCTATTATCAAATTTTTTATAAACATCTCTTATTCTAGATAATAATCATGGTACAGCATTTATAAATCTAGTTCTAATTTTGTCTTTTCATAATGCTCAAATATAAATTATATTTTTTCCATTTTCATTAAATAAATTCATTTCTAATTGAGAAAATACTGTGTTATCTAAATAAGCAGTTTTTACAAATAAAACCTTTTGTCATTCGTCATTTTCTCAAGCATCTAGTATTTTTGATTTAAATAATCATGTTTTAAAAATATTTATTCAATCAATTACAAATTCTCAAATTGCTGTTGTTTTTCATCTTTTTATTTCATTTAATTCTATACTATCATCATGTTCCATAGTAAATCAAATAAACTCTTTTATTTCTTCCAAATCTTTTCTAGATTCATTTTTTTCTCAAAATCAAATTACATCCAAAAAATTTACTTTATTTTCTCTCACTATAAAAGTTGAGATTCATTTATATTTTGGGTAAGCAACTGTTGTATCTTTTATTCAATATCTAACTGTAAAAATTTCATCACCAGAATGATTTTCACTTGTTTTAACTATAGTAACAAATCTTCAAGTTGAAAGCTCAATTACACTAGGTATTTTTGTGAAATTTCAAAGTATATATAAACTAGTATCTCTTAATTTTAATGGTCAATCTTCATTTATTTTTTCTAAGTCATCTGGAAATTTACAAACTGGATTATCACATAATTCATTTAGTATTTTTCTAAATTCTTTTTTTGTTATTTTTTTATCCAATATACATTTTATAACTATTTTTTTAGTTTCTTCATCAAGTATTTTATTGTTTAATTCACTTGTAAAAAAAAGAAAAAATTTCTTTGATTTTATAGGATCCATTTTTATAAGTGAAATAGCTGTATCATCTAATCAAATAGCATTATTTACAACTTGTTGCCAAGAATAAATTTTGTCATCTAAACTCATTCTTATACTATCTATTTTAACAACTTCTCAGTCATCTTCATCTTCTCATCATCCATCACTAGTACAATCACAACAAAAATCAACACTTCTTTTTACATCTAATCAGTAAGCGCTTAAAACTTCATTTATATTATTTGTATCACTTTCTTTTGACGGAGTTTGTGATTCAATTTTTTCAATTACCATATATTATAAAGTTTCTTCTAAAATAATTCTTTTTTTAAATCATCATCTTTTTTCTAATTTTTCTAGTCTTGCCTTTTCTAGATCTTCTGCATTAATTTGATTCATACTGCAAATTATATCAATAAATCCAAGTATATTTCAAACTTTGATTTTTATTTCCATTTTTAATTCATTAGCTTCAATTGGCGATTCATTTCAGCTATTCACTTTAATTTCACTTATATCGATTTTTCAAAATTCAAGTATTGCAAGTGCAACCTCTTTTAAATCAGCTAATTCTTCTAATAATTCATGACTACCAGCTTCAGCTACTTCATCTATTTCTTCTCTAACTTTATCTTTTAGTTTTTCATAATACTCCTCATCTCATGCTATATGAAAAATAGGGGTTTCTCAATTTTTTATAATTTTATCTGGTATTTTATCTCCAACTAATTTATCGTATCTCATATTTAAAAATTAATTCAACTTTTATATAAATTATTTATTGGCATCATAAGAGGTTCTGGAAAATTATTTCTATCAAACCATTCCCATTTTTCACACTTATGAGGTTCCATATTTTTTAAAACTCAACTTTTATAATCACAAATCATAAAAATAGTTACATAGTGTTTATTTGATTCGCTAAATATATCGTTTGTAGCATTTAGAAATCTAACATTATCAACTTCTAAGTTTGTTTCTTCAAGAGTTTCTCTTTTTGCACACTCTTCAAAACTTTCTTTGAATTCTAAGTGTCATCATGCAAATCACCAAGTTCATGATCAATGATTTCATTTTCTAAGTCAAAGAAGATATTTATTATCTTTTTTAATTATAACTGCAACTCAAACTCTAGTTATATTTTCCATATTTGAAAAATTATAAGTTAATAAATTGTCCTGAAGTATTATCTTTTTTACAATTATCCCAATTATATATTCTACCACTCATTGCAACATAAACTCAATTTTTTATACAATTGATTGCTCAAATTGCACATCATACATTAAAAGAAGCATCACTTCATTTAAATCTTTCAGGTTTAGATGATCAAACCAATATAATTGTTTTATTTGTTATTCTACTAAGTTTTTTAGCAGTTTTAATCATAGTATCTGTTCCATGAGATATAATAATTTTATCATTTTTTACATCATTACATATATCAAAAATCAAATCTCTATCTTGCTCGTCTATATCTAAACTATCTTTTTTTAATATTGAAATTATTTCAAATTCAAAATTTGGATTTACATCGCTTAAAATTCTTTTTATAGATGGTTCTCATATTTCAAAATCATAAACTCCAGCTCATGAAGCATAATCTTTATCTATTGTTCAACCTGTTGTTAAAAATGTTATTTTCATATTTTGTTTTAATGTTATATTTTTATTATTTATAACTAAAATAATGTAAAAATCAAAAAATCTTTTTTTTAACACAAAAAAAGAAATATCATTGAAAAAAGTTTTTTTTTGATTAAGGTACTTTTAGTAATATTTAAAAACAAGAAGATGCCTTTAAATCCAAAACAAGAAGAAGCAAAAAATCTTATTAATTGACCACTACTAATTATAGCTTGAGCTTGAAGTTGAAAAACAGCAACTCTTACAGCTAGAGTAGAGTATATGATAAGAGAAAAACAAATAAAAGCATGAAACATAATGATGGTAACTTTTACCAATAAAGCTGCAAGTGAAATGAGAGATAGAGTTGCTAAAACCCTAGGCGTTGAAACTCCTAGAAGTATCTATGTAAAATGAAATTTTCCACTTATAGGTACATTTCACTCTATTTGAATTTATATTTTAAAAGATGTTTTATCTAGATTTAATAGTGATGAATTACAAATAGGATTAAAAAAAGATTTTGTTATATATGATGAACAAGATAAATTAAGCGTACTTAAAAATATACTTAAAAATAAATTACATATTGATGAAAAAGAATATCCAGCAAGACAAATAGCTTTTTATATAAGTAATGCAAAAAATAATTTAACTACGGCTAAATGATACGAAAAAGAAATTGATAGTACTATAAAGGAAGTAGTTTTCAAAGCTTATATAGAGTATGAAAAAGACCTTATAAGTAATAATGCAATTGATTTTGATGATATACTTATAAAAACTTATGCTATTTTAAGAATATCTAGAATTCTTGAAGAATATCAAGAAAAATACAGATATCTAATGGTTGATGAGTATCAAGATACAAATCTAGTACAATATGAAATAGTTAAAATGCTTGCATCAAAATATAGAAATTTGGCAGTTGTTTGAGATGATAGTCAATCGATTTATAGTTGGAGATGAGCTGATATGAGAAATATAATAAATTTCAAAAAAGATTATAGTGAAGCTCTTGTTGTAAAACTAGAACAAAATTATAGAAGTACAAAAAAAATAATTTCATGAGCAAATGCAGTAATTGCAAAAAATATTTCATGAATCAAAAAAGAACTTTGGACAGATAATGTTGAAGGTAATCATATACAATACATTGAAGCACCAGATGATAAAATTGAAGCTAGTATTATAGCAGAAATAATAAAAGAAAAAAATGATAATTGATCTAGTTTAAGTGATAATTTAATCTTGTATCGTACAAATGCTCAATCAAGAAAGATAGAAGAAGCTCTTATGATAAAAAATTTGGCTTATAGAGTTATTTGATGAATGAAGTTTTATGATAGAGCCGAAATAAAGGATTTACTTGCATATTTAAGAGTAATTCATAATCCAAATGATACAGTTTCAATGAAAAGAATTATAAATACTCCAACGAGAAAAATATGAGCCAAATCTATTGAAACACTTGATTATTATAAAGAACATTTTTCATTAACTTATCCTCAAATTATAGAAAACATAGATGAAGTAGAAGAACTTAATAATTGAGCTAAATCTGCTATAAAAAGTTTCAATATAATTTTTGAAGATTTAGTAAAAAGATCACATCAAATTGTAGTTTCTGAACTTATAAGAGAAATAGTTAAATTAACTAAATATGACGATTATATAACTGAGTGACTTAGTCAGGAAGAAAAAAATTCTAAACTTGAAAACATAGATGAGCTTGTAAATGTAGCAACAGAATATAATGGTATGGAACCAAGAGAAAGTTTGGCTATATTTCTAGAAGAAGTTTCTCTTATAACAGATATGGATACAAAAGATGAAAGAAGTGAATATGTAACTCTTATGACTATTCATACAAGTAAATGATTGGAACAAAAAAGAGTATTTTTAACTTGATTGGAAGAATGACTTTTCCCAAGTTTTAGAAGTATTTGAGAAGCTGCAGCTCTAGAAGAAGAAAGAAGACTTATGTATGTAGCGATGACTAGAGCTAGGGAAGAACTATATATAAGTAGAGCGAGTGAAAGATTTAATTTTTGAGATTATGTTAGAAATCCAGTTAGTAGATTTATAAAAGAAATTCCACCTGATTTACTTGAAAATTATGATTTATGAAATTTTACAAAATCCTCAAATAGTTATTTTTCAAATGCTAGATTATCATGAAATAGTGAGGGATTTTCTTGATTTAATACAAGTATATCAAATGAAACTTTTTCTAAACCAAAAATTAAAGTTGCAAACAATGATATAACTTCATTTTCTCTTTGAGATAGAGTTAATCATCCTAAATTTTGAAATGGTATAATAACTGGTTTAAATTGAGAATTGGCAACTATTGCATTTACTTGAAAATGAGCAATAAAGATGAATATAAAAATAGCTCCAGTGAGGAAGATTTAAAAATTGATTATATATAATTTTTATATATAATTATATAGTATTTAAAAAATAACTACATTTTAATGAATAAAAATGAAAAAATCATTGAAATATGTTCAGATATTATAATTATATTTGATGAATTAAATTATAGTATTTTTCAACGGAATATAAGTGTAAAAGAACTTTATAATATAAGAAAAAAATATAATTCAATTGAAAAAGTTAAAAATAAACATTATACTAGATTTCCATTATACAAAGTTTTAAAATTTGATACATCTTACGATATATGCATATATATTGCTTATAAATTATGAATAAATATAGAAAGTGAAGCTGTAAGAAAATTAATTATTAAACTTATTTCTAAAAAAGCATTAAAAGAAAAATGATGATTAATTATTAATGAAAGGATTAATTAGTTAAAAAATAGATTTAATATTATATTAATAATTATTTTATTTAACTATACTATAACTTAGTATTATTAACATTTTTAATATGGCAAAACATTTAATTTCTATAAAAAATGATGATTTAACAGAAGATCAAAAAATCATTTATAATTCACCAATAGAATTATGAAAAAACATCTTGGTTGAATGATGACCATGAACTTGAAAAACAACATTACTTTTTTTGATTGCTCAAAAAATTAAAAATCAATGACTTAATTTTAGAATTATCACATTACAAAATAATCTAAAGAATTTTTTAAAAGATTCTTTTGGTGATTTAGATGAAAATGTTATAAATGCTTGGTGAACAAGTGATATTGAAGAAAATCCAGAAAAGCAATGACTAATGTTTAATAAAATAATACCTTTTCTTGATAAAGATTTTCCTTCTTGATGAACTTTCTTTCATAAATCAAAAAATGATAAATATAGAAATGATCTAATGTTAGAATTACTTAAAAAAGCAAAAGAATATACAAATTGAAAAAATTTTAAAAATGAAATTATATTTGTAGATGAAGCACAAGATTTACCTCCAGTTTATTTTGAAATCTTAAAATTATTTTTTAAAACTATTTATGTTTTTTGAGATAAAAATCAACAAATAAATAATTGGTGAAGTTCAATTGAGGAATTAATTAAAATATTAAATATAAATATAAAAAATAGATATTACCTAAATATAAATTTTAGAAACTCTGTTCAAATTTACAATTTTGCTAAATTAACATGAATAGAAGATTTAAATCTGGAAATTATAAATAAATCTTGAAAAGTTGAAATTATTACTTGAAACTATGATGAAGTCAAAGAAATAGAAAATATTATTTTAAATAATACATGAAATAATATTGCTATAATAACAAATTTTAATAATCAAAATAATTTTAATAAAATTAAAAATATTCAAATAGTAAATTCAGGTAAAGAATATATAAAATTAGATACTTATGATAATTTTTGTTTACATTGGAAAAATAATAAATGACTAGAATTTGATATAGTCATTCTTGTTTGATTTACGAAAGAACAATTTTTTACAAAAGAAATGTATGTTTCAATAACGAGAACTTGATATAATAAAAAATATAATTCTTGATGGAAATTATATGTTTTAGATAATGAAATTGTTGATTATTTAGATTTAAAAAATAATGAGAATTATAATTTAATAGAGAGAAATGATTTAGAAAAAGAAATAAGAATTGAGGATATACCATTTTAATATTTTAATTAAATAGAATGAAAAAACATATTAAAATTTATTGAATAGAAAATTTACAAAATGTATTTATACATTGATTTATTTATGATAGTTTTTTAAAAATAAATAATAATGAAGATTATTATATTATTGAGTTAAATTTTAAAAAATCTAAAGACTGAAAGAATCTAGAATACCATAATATTTTAGATATAAATAAGATTTATTTTAAAAATGAAAAAGATTTATTAAATTTTAAAACAACTGTTTATAGTAACTTACCAATTTATAATAATTTATTTCAAATAAATGAATTAATTTTTCAAACAATAGAAGATAAAGATTTATACCAATATAAAAATGAATTATTTAAAAAATTTGAAAATTATTATTATAAAAAAATAAATATAGATATTAAATTATGATTAATGTCTAGCATTTATTATTATTTTACCTTAAATAAAACAAGTATAGTTAATTTAAATTGAATCCTTTCTATTTTAGATATAAAAGATTCTAAAAATAATTTTGAAAAGATAAGTAATTTTAACTTAGATATTTTTATTAAAAATAATGTTTTAAAAACAGAAATACTTGACTATAAAAAAAATCATCAATTTAATGAAATGGGATTATTTTTTAATATATTACATTTATTTTTAAATTGAAAAGAATTTGAAAAAAGGTTATTTGATGATAAAGATGAGAATTATTTATCTCTATTTTTCAAAATTATTGTAGAAATAAATAAAAAGCAACAAGATAAAAATGAAAACTATGAATATTACATAAATAATATTTTAGAAAAATTGAATTTAGACTTTTATGAAAATAGATATTTAACTATTATTAAAAATAAAAAAATAGTAGATGAAAATTCATTACTAGAATATTTATTAATTATTTTACTGAAATGAAATTTCAATATTATTTTAAATAATATTGAAAAATTTGAGATAAAATATGAATTATCGGATCATGTAAAAATGATTTGTTATATTTTAAAATGATTATTAGAATGATATAAAAACTTAGAAAAAGAGATAAAAGATATATCTTATAAATGAAAGATTTTTGATTTAATTTTAAATAAAAGTAATAAAAAATTAGAAATAAAAAAAGATTCTATAAAATATGCACATTTAATATTTAAAAATTATTAAAATGTATTTACAAGATGAAATTCAAAATTTAAAGAATAAAATAATTTATTGAAATTATAAAAATGAAAATCTTTTATTTATTTTACAAGAAATAAATGATATTTTAATTTATTGACAACTTTCAAGTGATGATGAAAAATATTTTATTGAAAAATATAGGGAAATTATTGATTATATAGATAAAAATAATTTATATACAGATAGTTTTGATTATTTAGAATATAAAGCATATTTTTATTATCTAAATTGAAAAACTCAAAGATTGCTTACATTAATAAATTCATATAAATTATTTAAAAATAATGATTTATTAATTTTATTAATTCAATTATTAATAAAAGATAATTATAATCAAGATGATATTTTTGAATATGTAAATATTATAATAGAGAATTGAATTGAAAGTATTTATATTTATAGAAAATTAAAAAGTTTATTAATTTGAAAATATGAATTTGATTTATCTCATATAAATGAAAATAATTTTTATGAAACTATTGAATGAGATATATGAGAAATAACACCTAAAATAATTGAATGAATATGGGAACAATGATATTGTTTAGATGATCATACAGTATTAGATATTAATTCATCAAGATGATATTCAAATAGTTATGTTTGAGGATTATTAAATGATATAAAATATCACTATAAGAAAGAATTAGTATGACAATTATCAAAAATAATTTGAGACTTTTTAATTTGAAAATATAAAAAATTTACCAATAATAAAATTCCTTTTGAAAAAATTGATTTTATAATCATAACACCTCCATCAAAATTAGATAGACCATTTCAGCCTGTTCTTGAGCTTTGAAAAAAAGCATCTGAAAATATATGAATTCCTTTATTTAATGATTTATTAATAAAAACAAAACAAACACCACAGACTAAAACAATGACAAAAGAAGAGGCAAAGAAAATGTTAGATTGAATATTCGAGATTAAAAACAAAGATTTTTTTGCTTGAAAAAATATACTTATATTTGATGATTTATTTTGAACCTGAACTACATTAAATGAAATTTCAAAAACTATAAAAAATCAAACAAAAATTAACAAAATATTTGTTTTAACAATAACAAAAACAAGAACAAAAACTTGATTAAGAGTTTAATATTTAAAATATGAAAATATGAAAAAAATTTTTATTAGTTGATCAATGTCAATTAAAAAATTGCCACCTAAAATTGAAAAAACTTTAGATTTATTAATTGAAAAAAAATATAAAGTATTGGTTTGAGATGCTATTTGAATTGATGAATTAATTCAAGATTTTTTTTGTAAAAAAAATTATTTTTATGTATTTATATATTCTATTTCAGATCCTAGAGTTTTCAAAACTGAAAAATTTAAAAATATAAAAGTAAAAATTAATGAAAATATTAAGGACTTAAGAGAAAGACAATCGCAAAAAGATATTTTTATGACTGATCAATCTGATGTTTCTCTTGTTATTTGGGATTGAAAAAGTAAATGAAGTTATAATAATATAATAAGATTAATAGAAAAAAATAAAGAAATTCAAATTTTTTATAATGATAACTTTATTAATAAAGAAAATTTAAATATCAATTATATAAATAAAATTTATGATGAAAATCATAAATATTCATTGAGTGAATATATCAAAGAGGAAAAATCTAAAATAAAAAATGTTAAAGAAATGAAGGAAATTTTAATAAATAATTTAATTATATCAAAAGATGAAGTAATTAATGAAAAATATCAAAAAGATGTTGATTTTAAAATGAATAGATGAAAAAAAATATTTGTCTATAGTAAAAAACTACTAGATAAATTATTTTATACTAATAATGTTAAGAATAATTATATACATAATGAATCAAATCTTACTCTTTTTTAATATTTTAACAATTTATCACACTCTTGTCAATAAAATAAACTCAAAAATATAAAAACAAGCTTTATATTTAAGAAAAATTAGTTATATTTCATATATAATTAATTTTTTATGCAAAATATTACAAATTTAGAGATAAAATACAAAGATTTTATAGATGATAACAATAGCGAAACTATTGTTATTTTGCATGGATGGTGATGAAAAAGTGATAGTTGGCTTGAAGTTGGTGAACTACTTTTTAAGTCATGATTCAATGTAATAATCCCAGATTTACCTTGATTTTGAGAAACAAAGCTTGATTATGCATTTGATTTAGATGAATATGCGAAAGTAATTACAAATTTTTTAAGAAAATTAAAAATAGATAACTTCATACTTTGGTGACATAGTAATTGATGAGCAATTGCAATTAAAATAGCTAATTCAAATATATTTTCTATAAAAACTCTAGTTTTAAATAATAGTGCTTGAATTAGAAAAAATAAGAAAAGAAATATCAAGAAAGCTATTTTTTCAATTTTATCTAAACCTTTTAAATTTATATTTAAATTAAAATCTTTAAGTAAACTAAGAAAAAAAATATATAGTTTTATTTGATGATGAGATTATATTAAAAGTGAAGATATTCCTTTTTTAAAGGAAACATACCTAAATATAATAAATAATGATATAAGTGATGAAATAAAAAATATAAATAATGATACACTTTTAATATGGTGAAAAAAAGATACTTTTACTCCAGTTAGTGATGCATATTTCATGAGAAAAAATATTAAAAATTCTAAATTAATTATACTTGAAAAAGAAGCTCATTCTATACATTTAAAAAATCCTTTTTTACTTGTAGATACTTTTATAAAAAATATATAAAATTATGGAAATAAATTACGAATTACTAATTTCTCTTTCTATTTTACCAATATTAAACAAAGTTTTATTTTGGTTTTTTACTATTCAATTAAAAGAATATAGATTTGATAGATTTAAAGAATATTTATTTACAAATCAATGAAAAAAAGCAATATTTAATTTTTTATTTTATATTGAATTTCCAATTTTTATTTTTGTATTTGGGTATTTTTTTAGTCCATTATTTGAAATTTATGCCTATCAAGTAGTTGTATATTTGTTATTAGTAGAGAGTATTTTTGTATTATCAAAAATACTTAGAAGAAAAATTATTATACCAAAATTTACTTCAAGATTACTTTTTACAAGCTTTATTTTTATTTTTGTAGAAACTATATTTTTCTTTATATTAAAAAATTATTATTTATTTATATTATTAAATCTAGTATTTAATTTCTTTTTTATTTTTTTATCTGTTTTTATAAGTTTTCCACTTGTAAATTATCTTAAAAATAAAAGAATTATTGAAGCAAAAAAAATAAGTAAAAGTGTTAATAAGCCTTTAAAAATATGAATCACTTGAAGTTATTGAAAATCAAGTGTAAAAGAATATCTAACTCAAATTTTGGAGAAACAGAATAAAGTGTTATCAACACCAAAAAATATAAATACAGAATTATGAGTATCAGATTTAATTATAAATAAGCTTAAAAATAAATATGATTATTTTGTTGTTGAAATGTGAGCATATAAAATTTGAGAAATTGAAACTCTTTGAGAAATAGTTGATCATAAATATGGATTTTTAACAGCAATTTGAACTCAACATCTTTCACTTTTTGGATCAATAAAAAATACAATAATAGCAAAAAGTGAAATTGCTAATAAGGTACTTGAAAATAATTGAATTTTATATGTAAATTGAGATAATAAAAATATCAAAAAAGCAAAATTTAATAAAAAATTAAATATTGTCACATATTGAATAAAAGAAATTTGTAATGCAAAATCTGAAATACTTTGAATAAAAGAGGGTATAACTAAATTTGATTTTTATTATAAATGAACAAAAACTAAGTATAAAACAAATTTATTATGAACACATAACATAATAAATATTACTTGAATATTAGCTTTTTGTTATGATATTTGAATTGATAAAGATATAATTAAAGATGCATTACTTGATTTAAAAATGCCTGAAAATACATTATCAGTAATAAATTTTAAAAGTAATATTTTAATTGATGACACTTATAATCTCTCAGAATGATGACTACTAGCTTGACTTGAAACATTAAATAGTTTTTCAGATATAAATGACAAAATTTTGATTATGGATGATATCTTAGAATTATGAAGTAAGGGAAAAGAAATACATTTTGAATTATGAAAAAAAATTGCAAAAAAAGAGCTTTGTAATAAAGTATTTTATGTATGAATAAATTATAAAGATGATTTTACTAAATGATTAATCTCTTGATGATTTAAACTTAATAATGTAATAAATAATTTAAATAAAATAAAAAAAGACGATATTCTTCTTTTTGAGTGAAGAAGAGCAAAGTTAAACTTAAACCAACTTTTATGAAAAAAACATTAATAGCAGAATTTTTTACAACAATAAGTAAAAACCATTTTTTAAAATCAATAGCTTACATGACATATAAATCATATAAAATCAGGAAATGAAAGTGAGTTTTTAAAATAGAAAATAAAATACTGGATTATCTAAATTTACATGATAGTAAAATAGTATCATTTTACAATGCTAGAAGTGCATTATTTCATTGATTAAAAATTATATGAATAAAAAAAGATGATGAAGTAATTGTTAATGGTTATACTTGTATATCTGTAATTAACTCTGTAATTCAAGCAAAAGCTACTCCAATTTATGCTGAAATAGATAAAAAAACTTTATCAATAGATTATGAATTATTGGAGAGTAAAATAACTGAAAAAACTAAAGCAATTATTATTCAACATACTTTTTGAAAAAGTGCTAACATAAAAAAAATAAAGGAAATTGCTCAAAAGTATAACTTGATAATAATTGAAGATTGTGCACATTCACTTTGATCAAAATATGATGATTTAAAACTTGGAGCATTCTGAGACTTATCTATTTTCTCTACTGGTAGAGACAAGGTTATATCATGAGTAAATTGATGATTTTTAGTTGTTAATAATAGTGATTATTTTAAAAAATCTGAAAAAATAAAAGAAAATTTAATAGATTTACCATTAAAAACAATTTATCAAAATTTGTTTTATAATGTAATCTGATATTTATCACTTAAGACATATAGATTTTTTTGATTATGAAAATTTATTATTTTTATAGCTAGAAAATGTCATTTAATAAATGAAATTTTGGATAAAAAAGAAAAAAATTGTGATAATAATAATTTAAATTATAAATTACCTAATAGTTTGGCTGATTTAGCATTAGATGACTTGCATCTTATTTTCTTTTATCAAAAAGATAGGGAAGAAATTTCTCTATATTATGAAGCAAACCTAGAATCAAATTACTTTAAATCTGCATTTACTGAATGAAAAAATGAAATTGTAAATTATTTTAGATATCCTATTATTTTTAAATCAAAAGAAACAAAAGATGAATTTTATAACTATATGAAAAATTATAAAATTATTCTTTGAAATAGTTGGTCAGATACTAATATTGCTCCAATTTGATCAAATATAGAAAAAGCAAAATATATTTGAGATTGTCCATTATCAGAAGAAATTGCAAGTAAAATTTTATTTTTACCAAATAACAAAAATATAAAGCTTAAACATGCAAAAATAATTGTAAAATTAGCTAATAATTTCAATAAATGAATATCTTAGTTTCACCTATAAATTCAAAAACTCAATCAAATGAAATAAATGTAAAAATTTGAGAATTAATAAATTCTACTTTATCAAAAATTTTTACATTTATTTCTGTATCTAAAGTAAATATAAAGTGAATTGAAAATTTTGAAAAATGAAAATCATATTTAATTGTTGCAAACCATCCAGCATTTGTAGATTGATTTTTAATGAGAGAATTATTTTCGTCACAAAATATTTCAATAAATTGAATAATGCATAATTGACTCTTGGAAACAAAATTTTTATGAGATTATTTAAAAAGTCAGTGACATATATGAGTACTAAGTAAAAGAAGTATTGAATATTATATGGCAAAATGATTTTCTTTTGAGGAAGCAAAATCTAGATTTGAATCTAGATTTTTAAAATCAAAAATAGTTAATAAAAATGCATTTTCAAAATCAACTGAAGTTTTACAATCACAATGAAATTTATTTATTTTTATCACCTGAGCTGGCTATCTTGATTTAAAAGATAATCCTGAAGTCTATAATTGATACAAAAAAATAGTTAGTGATTATTTAAAAACTAATAGTTCATTAGATATTTTACCAATAACTATAGATTATTCTAATGGTTATAAAAATTCTAGTTTCCCTATAAGAAATGAAGTATCAATTCAATTATTGCCATCTATTTGTGCAAATAATTGAAATTTAGAAGATGTATATAAAGAAATTGAATTAATATATAATCCTTGAAAAAAAGATGTATAAGATAATAGAAATAAAAAACAAAGATATTTGGAATAATTTTGTTGAAAGAAATGATTTTGAATTTTATAGTTTCTTATCTAGTTGGGAATGGTATGAATTACAAATGATATTGTGAAAAAAAGTTATAAGATTTTGAATTTATGATATAAAAAATAATTTAATAGGATTATTGCCATTTATAAAAAATGTAGCAAAAAGATGAACATACCTTTTTGCACCACATACTCCACTTATAATCAAAAATATTGATTTTTTTGAAGTATTAAATTCAATAAATGCTACTTTAAAACAGTTTGCAAAAAGTGAAAATGCTGACTTTATTAGATTTAATTCTCCTGTAAAAAATACGATTCAAAATAAAAAATTATTTAATAAACTTTGATTTATAAATGCTCCTATGCATGAGCATGCTGAAGATACTCATATACTGAATTTAAAACCAAGTGAAGAAGAGCTTTTATCTAATATGAAAAAAGAGGATAGATATTATATTAATAGAGCTATAAAAGAAGGTGTTGAAATAGTTTTTTGAAATACAAAAGAACAAATTGATAAATTGACAACTATGCATATACAGCATTCAAAAAAGATATGATATCATCCATTTTCAAGTGAATTTATAAATAATTTATATATAGTTTTTTGAGATAACATCACTACAATCTCTGCAAGATATAATTGAAATGTGGAAAGTATTTTAATGACTATTAAATTTTGAAAAACTTGTGTTTATTATATTGCTACTAGTGATATTAAAAGTCCTAAATTTTCTCCAAATTATTTATGTCAATGGGAAGCTATAAAATCTGCAAAAAATGCTTGATGTGAAACTTATAATTTTTGGTGAGTTTCTCCTGATGATAATCCTAAGCATCCAATATCATGAGTAAGTAAATTTAAAAGAAAATTTGCTGGATATGATTACAGTTTATTACATGCACAAGATTTACCAATAACTAAAAAATATTGGATAAATTTTTTAATTGAAAATATTAGAAGAATTAAAAGATGATATTATTATAAAAAACCTGAATAATATGAATAAAATAGATATAAATATTGATTTAAATAATATAAAATCAAAATACGAAATATTTAGTATTTTTTCTGAAAAATTAGGTTTTCCAGAGTATTTTTGAAATAATTTTGATGCTTTTTGGGATATATTATCTTCAAAAAGTTATAATTTTGATTGAGATATAACTATAAACATATTAAATCTAAAAAAAATATCTGAAGAATTGAAAATTTTTTTAGATCTAGTTAATGAATTAAAAGATATAAAATGATATACAATTTATATAAAATAATTTGTAATTACTAAATAAAAAACTAAAATGTAAATAGTTTTAAAAATAATTATTTAATATTGAGTGATTTAGAGAAAAAAATTGATGTTGTAATTTCTAGAGAAAAACAAAGCCCAAGAACTATAGAAGAAACAGTAGAATTATATAGAACTGAAAGCGAAAAATTAATATCATGATGAAATTAAATAAAAACTCCTTCTTGATTATTAGTAAATGCACAAAATAATGCATGTAAATGACATTGTATGAAGGATAAATGAATACCTATAGTTTGCTGAAAACTAGATTTTTGTAATAATTTCAAACATGCTGCAACTATACTTTTAGAAATAGATTTTCATGAATTTAAAAAATCTATTGATGATATATATTAAAAAAACTAACTTTTCAAAGTTAGTTTTTTTATTGTGCTATAAGTTTATCTGATTCTTCATAAATTCACTCTCATTCTACAACTCTATATCTTTTACCATTTTTTAATATAAATTTAAGTTCTTTTTTTCAGCTAAAAGGATCTAATTTATTTGATTGTATCAATTTATCTACTTTTCATTTTGTTATTATTTCTAATAATCTAATAGTAGATTTCAATTCATCAGATAAATTATCTTGATCTGCATCAATTATTGCAATTTCTTGATACTCTACTTTAAATTGATTTTCTGGTTTTTTAAGCATTTTTCTTTAAATTATTTTATTAATTATAAAATAAAATATAAAATGTCAACAAAAGAAAAACTAACTTTTTAAAGTTAGTTTTTAATTACATAATTTCGCTTCATGAAACAAGTTTAGATGCTCTTCATTCTAAATCTTCATTTAAATAAATTAATTTAGAATTATCTTTAGAACCAATATTTCAAAGTGTTTCAATTCTAGACGAATCAAGTAAAAATTGAAGTACTTTTTCAGCATTTAATGAACTATCAGTTTGTTTAATTAAATCAACAGATTCTTTAAATCATTCTGCAATTTTCATTCTTTGACCTGCCATACCTTCTCAAAGAAGTATTTTAGATTCTTTTTCTGCTTCTGCTTCTTTTACTTGCATTATTTTTTTTGCTTCTGCTTCATTTAATGCAGCTTCTTTTAATTTTTGTGTTTCAACTATTTTGTTCATAGCAGCCATAACAGATGACTCTAATTTAACATCTCTTACTTGAATTGAGTCAAGTCTATAACCAAATGTAGCTAATTTTTCTCTAAGTCTTGCTTCTATTGCCTCACCAATTTCTTCTCTTTTTTCAAAAATATTTTTATGTGTAAATGTTACCATCATTGCTCTTAATTGTTCATCAATTGTTGATCTCATCATTGTTTTTGGATCATCAATATTATAAATTGATTTATAAATATTACCTTCTGTAGTATCATTTCTATCATCTTCTATATAATAGATAACATTTAAACCTATATATCAAGTAACATTATCTCAAGTAATTCATTCTACATCAATAGGGAAGTTTCTTCTAAATAATGTTTGGCTTTTTGTCCATTCAAGAAATGGAATAATAAAATGAAAACCTGGTCTTAATATTCTATTAAATCTACCTAAAAATTCTACTGTTTTAACTGTATTTGGTGTAATAATTCTAATAGATAGAGAAATTAATATTGCATCAAATATTATAGCAGGAACTAATCATCCAACACCAAATTTCCCAATTGTAAAAATAGGAAAAAATATAATTATAAAAGGAACAATAAATCTAAGCATATTTAAAAAGTTAATATTTAAAGTACCTCCAAATTATATTTTATTTATCATATTTATGCAAATATTTTTATTTTTTTGTTATTATTAATATAATGAATTTATTAAATAATAATTTTAAATTATGTCTCTAGAAAATAGTATATTAAATTCTGAAGGTGAAAATAAAAATAATAAACTTACAGAAGAAGAAAAAGAAGCTGAAGCTAAAAAAAATATAGAATTTAAATTACAAAAAGAGAAAATTTGAGTTGAAATAGAAGTTGAACAAGAAATATTTCAATTAAAAGAAATGGTAGATTCATGAATGATTTCCTGAGATATTGCAAATAAAATATTGTCTTGAGAACAAATAACAAGTGAAGAAATAAAGGAAATATTTGATAAAATTGATGAAATTGAAGATATTAAAAATGTAGATGATTATTTACCAAGAAGTTTAAGAATAACACGTGAAGAATATATAAAAGCTGTAAAAAATGATATTTTTAGAGAAAAAACTATTACTAAGTTAAATACTTCGCTAGTTTTATTATCAAATAAAATTAATCCTGATTCTGCTGTTTGATTAAATTTATTTTCTTGATTTGTTACAGTTTTAGATAAAAATTTAATCAGGGTTCAAGAAAATACTATAGATATTAAAAACTGACTAAGAAAAATAGACCAAGAAAAAAACTTAAGTAAAGAAGATAATAGATCATTTTTACAAAAAATAATTGATTTTATAAAAGAACTTTTTAATTAATATGAATATAATATTTTGATTAATTGCTTCATTTTTTGCTGCTATTTGATCTAGTTTTCGGAAAAAAGCAATAGATAATTCCACATTACATAATTGACTAATAACATTATTTTGACCAGCTATAGGATTAGTATTTATATATTTACTTGTATTTATTTTCTGAATAAATAGTAATATTTTCTATGATAATAAAGTTATAATATTACTTCTTGTTTGATGATTCATTGATTGAATTGCAGCATTAATTGAGGTTTCAATATTTAAAAGAGTAAAAGTTTCAAAAATACTTCCTTACTGAAGTTTTGATAAGTTATTTATAATTTTATTATGATTTATACTTTTCTATTGAAATCCATGATATACGAGTATAATTACACTTTTAATTTCAATTTTAACAGTAGTTATAATAATGCTTTTTAGTATAGATTATAAAAATTTTTGAATAGAAAAAGATGTAAAATTATATATTTTTGTTAAATTTTTGTATGCATGTACAACACTTATAATGTGAAGAATATTATTTGAATATTCAACATTAGACATATTTTCTGTTATTATTTTTATATATTTATGATTTCATTTATTTTCAAATATAATTTTTAGAAGAAATTTTAAATCACTTTTAACTCAATCAAGACAATTTTATAAATATAGAGTAACTTCATCTATTTTATGACGGATTTCATTTGTATTATCAATTATTATTATAGAAAAAAGTTGAGTATTAATAGCATCTCTTCTTAGTTTTATTACAATTGTTTTTTCTATTTTTTCTATGAAATTTATACTTTGAGATTCACCAACAAAAAAACAAATATTATTAGCATTGCTAGTAGTTGTATTGATTTGAACTTGATATTATTTTAAATAAAAATTATATTTAATAATTTTAAATATTTTCTTGCAAAGACTAAAAAAACTCTATAATTAACAAAGTTTATTAATTATAGAGTTTTTTAATGCAAACAACAAATAAAGAAGATAATAGTGTTTTTATTAGACCAAATTTTTGGTTTGATATAGAAAATAATCCTAAAAAATACGCTCATATTATAATGATAGCTACTAAACCAGATATCATTAAACAAGCTCCTTTATATTTAGAACTTAAATCTAGATGAGAATTAGTAATACTAGTTCATACAGGTCAGCATTATGATTATAATTTAAGTGTTTGAGTACTTTCAGAATTTTGAATGGAAGTAGACGTAAATTTAAATATATTTTGACCAATTCATAAAAAGTTTTCTCTTGTTATAGAAAGACTTTGAGATTTTTTAGTTGAATTATCAAGTATTTATAAAAAAATACCAGTTCCTTATGTACATGGTGATACTTTAACTGCAACTACAGCTGACAAAGCAGCATTTTTAAATAAATTTGCAGTTGTTCATGTAGAAGCATGAATTAGAACATTTACTCCAAATAGAGAGTTTTATCACAATTTATTTACTAATTATGAAAATGGTAAATTTAATTGGGAAAAATATTATAAAGAACTTCAAGATTTTGAAGTATACGAGACAGGTAGTATAGAACCATATCCAGAACAATTTGATACTAGATGAATAGAAGCTTCAACTTGATTATTTGCTGTACCAGTTGAATTATATAAAAAAACTCTAAGAAAAGAATGATTTCCTAAAGAACATATAAAAGTTGTTTGAAATACTGTTGCTGATGCTATAGAAATTTCAAAACAAAAAATATGAAATTCTACTGCTTTTGAAAAATTTCCAAATATGAAAGGTAGACCTTTTATATTCATAACTATCCATAGAAGAGAAAATACTGAGAAAAAAGAAAGATTTTTAGTTATTTATAATGCTATAAAAAAACTTATTCAAGATTGAGTTTATGTTTGTTTTTTATGATTATATGCAAGTGAATTTGCAATAGATAATTACGGACTAAGAGAAGATATAGAAAACTTAAAAAAGAAATATAAAGATAATTTTGCTTATGGTCCAGCTCTTGCTCATCATGCTGAAGTAATTGATATGATAAGCCAAGCTTGAGCAGTTGTTACAGATAGTTGAAGTATGCAAGAAGAAGCAAATATAGTACATGTACCTTGTGTAACTGTTAGATTTGGTTCAGATAGGACTGAGACAATTCTTGATGGTACAAATATAATTGCTCCACCTGTAAACTCTAATTTGATTGTAGATATAGTAAAATGAGCTATATGAAATAAATCTATGATAAAAAAAGACCATCTTTATGGTAAAGATGTATCTAAAAAAATAGTTGATGAAGTATTAGAAATGCTTAAAAAAGATGGGAAATTATTTAAATTTGATGATGAAAGATTAGGATTAGAAAAATATTTTAATTGGAAAATATAAAAAAACAAACTTTAAAAGTTTGTTTTTTTATTTATTTAAATGTATTTTTAAAAGTTTCCAATTTTTTCAACACTATATTATAAATTTCTATTTTTTTATCATTATTAACTTTCACAAAAGCAGAAATATCATTTAGTAAATTTTGATTTTTTAGAGATTCTATATTATTAGATATTTTAAATATAGTTTTATCTAAAATTAAAATTTTTTCTTTATTTTCAAGTGCGCTAAAACTTTTATTTTTTGATAAAAAAGTTATTTTTTCATCCATAGTTTGTTCAACTAACTTTTTTAAACTATCTTCTAAATAAGATTTATGTTCTCTTATTTTTTCTTCAAGGACATTTACTTTATTATTTATAATTTCTTGTTTTCTATATATATCTGAATCAATAACCTTTCTTTCAGAATATATTACCGTATCAGATTTAATGTATTCTAAATAGCTTTGATAATATTCTATCTTAATATAAGTAGTCATTTTTTTATATAATTCCTTTTTTTCTTCTAGTAATTTAACTCTTATATCTGAAGTATCTAATAAATTTTTAGATTTTTCATACAATTCCACTTCTAAACTTTTTTTGTTTTGATTGTAAGTTTCAACTATTGATTTAAGTTTTTGTAATTCTTCCAAACTTAAATCATCTCTAAAAAATCAAGTAAGTGTTTGATCTGGAGCAAAATCTTTAAGTTTTAAATACAAATCATTTTTTTCTTTATCTAATCATTCTATATTTTCTTTTAATTCTCTTATAGTTTTTGCTTCATCATTAAAAACTAAATCAAAAGCGCTTGATTTAGTAGTAAAAAACATAATGAAAACAACAAAAAATGTAAGGATATTTTTAAGCATTTTATAATTAATAAACGAAGAAAGGGGAATAAATAAAATCATTTTTAGGCTTTAACTTTAATAACCCCTAACTTGTAGTGATATGATATATAAAAAATAAATAAAAGGAAATTTTTAATGTGAATATTGTGTGAAGATTAAATAAAAATTTTAAAACTAAACCCTTTTCAAACTTCTGATTTAATTTCATACTTCCATCAATGACTATCAATTATTTTTGTTACTATAGATAATCAAACTCATATTCATCTACTATCTATATCTCATGTTTTTTCCATATTCCCTTGATAAAATTTTTCAGTTAAAAATGGTATTTCACTTGATTTAACTCAAACTCAATCATCTGAAAAATCAATATATTTTCTTGTAATATTAATTCTTAAAAATGTCTTTTTTCATGCATATTTTAAGAAATTTCAAATTAAATTATGAACAAGTTGTATAAATAAATCTTTATCTGCAGTAATACTTCAATTCAATTCTCAAGTAACTTTAATTCTTTGTTTATTTTCTCTAAGTCTTTTTTTATGAGTTTCAACAAGGGAAATAACTAAATCATTTGGTGAAAAATCACTTAAATTTAAATCCAATTTTTTTCTATCCAATTTTTCATATTCCATAATCTTATTTACAAGTGAAATAAGTCTTTTCATTTCATATGTAATAGAATTTAGATTTTTTTGATCAAGTTTAATTACTCAATCTGAAATTCACTCAAGATAACATTGAATAGAAGTAATTGGGGTTTTTAATTCATGACTAATATCAGCTAATAATCTAGTTCTAATTTCATCCTGCATATTTAATCTTTTATTTAGATTATTTATAGCACTTACCAGTAATCAAACTTCGTCTTTTTTATTATAATAGATAATTTCTTCAGTATGTTTAGATGATTTTTTTTGAGTTTGAATTTCTTTAATTTTTTGTGTTATATCTTTTATTGGATAGATAGTTTTTCTAATAAAAATAACAAGTACTATTATAGAAATCGTAATAGATATAATATTTATAACTATAATTGAGATTGTAAGTTTATTAACAAATCTATATTCAGGAGTACTTTTATCCTTCATCGCTTCTAAAACTTTTCAGAAATTATCTGTTGGGATTATTTCTTCTATATACTTAGGAGCAATTCAACTTTTCACAAGATAATTTATAACTATATCTACGTTTTTTTCTTTTTCTAAAGGTATTTTTCAATCATTATCTTCAAGTAATTCAAAAAACTCAATTTCAGTATCAGTAAAAATACTTTCTATATCATCTATTGTTTGTTTTTTTACAACATCATTTATATATTCTATTGTAACTTTATCTCTAGATTCTATTTTTTCTACTAAATAAATTTTTAAATATGTAGTATAAAAAACATAAAAAGCTACTATATTTATTGTCGTTATAAACAATATAGTAGTTATTATAGCAATTATGAATTTTCTAGATAATGACATTACTTTATATTAAATATTAATTCTATATCATTCTCATCTAATAGTTACAATTAGATCTTTTGTATCAAGTTTTTTTCTCAAATTTTTTATATGTGTATCAATAGTTCTATCATATAAATAATTATCATATCAAATAATCTCTTTCATTATATACTCTCTTGAAACTAAATTTCAATTTTCTTCAAATAATTTTTCTAATATATCGTATTCATTTGACGTTAATGAAATGATTTTATTTTGTTTTCTTACTATTTTTTTATTTATATTCCCTGTACTTATTATTAGTAATAATAAGTAAT
>CALMJA010000045.1 GCA_937864295.1 uncultured Candidatus Altimarinota bacterium
TTGAATCCTGAAAAGAGTTATGGGAGCAGTCTGATGAAGTATTGGAACAATGTATTTTACTTACTAAAAAAGAAGTATGAGTATAGAAAAAACTTCAAGTATTTGGGACTGACAAACATTAAATAAAAGAGCTCAAGAAAATCTTGAAATATCAGAAGAAATTAAAGATCTCACAAAATGACTTCCATATATTGAAAGACAAAAAATATCAAGACTCGTTCAAAAACTTATTCACATTAATTTACAAAGATAAAATGGAAAATAGAGAAAAAAAATTATTTGTATATGCTTGAGAACATTCTAAATGACAATATATTTATTTTGAATGTTTTTTAAGTAGTGAAAAATGAGTTTCATATGAATTAGAAAAAGAAAAGTATAGACAATATAATAAAAATTTATTTAAATATAAAAATATATGATCTATATTTGAAGTAGAAACTGATTGAAAATCTATTTTTTATATGAAAAATAGTAAACCATGTTGATTTCTTTTACATGAAAAATATCGTGAAGATATTATTAAATGGAAAACATTAGATTTTGCTACAAACGACTTAAAGAAAAAATCAAATTTTTCTCTTGAAAAATATTATTCAAATTTAGATCCATTAAAAGAAGCATATAAAATTTCTTTATGAAGTGAAAAAAATGCAATACTTTTAAAAATTATCAATTATATTACTAAATAAAATATTATGTTAAGTATACAAAAAACACCTAGAGAATGCTATATAGAGGCAAGAAAAGAAGATATTTTGAGAAAAGTATGGTATGCATTAGAAAATCCACTTATTATAAGTGATGAAAGATGACAAGCTACGTATGATCTTTCTCTCTTTCAAGAATTCAAAAGAGAAGTTCAAACTTTACTTTCTGAAACAAAAGATCATGAGTAAAAAACCTAAATGACTGAGAAAAATAGTTTTTGATTCATATTGAATTATTACAAAGGATCCAACATATGAAGAACTAAAATCATGTTTAGATGATCTTTTACAAAAACAAGAAAACTCTTTGAAACATTGACTCAATAATCATAGTCAATATATAAGACAAAGAAAAATTGAAGACTTACAAAAATCTATAAAAAAGTTTTTACAAAATTAAAAAAACTAGTACATTTATTTTATACATCTTTTAAAACGTTTATAATGCAAAACGATAAAAAAATTGAGCTTGATGAATATTGAGCTGAAGCTTTGAGATTATTAATGGAATCTCAAACATCATTTTTTCTCACTTGAAATTGATGAACTTGAAAAACTTTTCTTATAAATTATTTTTTATGAGAAAATAAAAAAAGATCAAAAAAACAACAGAAAAAAGTTCAAATGCTTGCTACTACTTGAGCAGCTGCAACTCTTTATGATTTTTGATCTACGTATCACTCTTTTTTTAGGATATTCTGAGAAACACTATGAAAAGTAGATTCAGATCAGAAAAAAATTATGGCTCACTTTGATACATATATAATTGATGAAGCTTCCATGATCTCAGCATCTCAATTTGATCTTATTGACAAAAGACTTCGTCAAGTTACAAAAAATTATGATACACTTTTTTGAGGGAAACAAGTAATTTTTGTTTGACACCTTTTTCAGGCATCTCCTGTTGTTACAGAAGCAACAAAAAATCAATACTATGAATTGAATCATGAAAGATATGATGACGTTTACAAGTCTATATTCTTTTTTGATGCAAAATGATATGATCCAGAATTTTTCAAAATAATTGAACTTAAAAAAACACATAGAACTACTGATATTCAACTTCAAACGTATCTCAAATATTTAATGCTTTGAGAAAATCTAGATTCAGTTTGTAAATACTTCAATAAAAATTATAAAGAACCTCATGAAGTAAATTATGAAAAAGCTGTATATATAGCAAATACAAATTCAAAAGTCGACAAATATAATGCAAAAAAACTTCAGGATCTAAAAGATTCTTGAGCAGTAATATATACAAGTACAGCAAAACATTGGAATTGGGATGTTGACTGATATTGAAGGATCACTAAAGAGCCTTCTCCATTAGAAATTCGATATTGTATTTGAGCAAGAATTATGTTCAATAAAAATAAAGAAAATTTCAAAAATGGTACAATGTGAACAATTGTATGAATTACAACTGTTTTCGATGATTTTAAAAATTCAGATATTGAAGCGGTTGAAGTTTTAATAGACTGAGAAAGAGAAAAAACAATAGTTCCTATAGAAACTTGGCAAAAATTTGAGGCAAAACTTACTTGAAATAAAGACGAAGATTGAGAAGATGAAGTAGTACATGAGATTGTTTGATCATACATTCAATATCCTTTTCAACTTGGTTGGTGAATAACGGCTCACAAATCACAATGAAAAACTTTTGACAATATAATCTGTGATATTTGATGTATTTCATACAAAGACGATTTTACATGAGAATGGGTGAAAAAAGCAGTTGAACATATTGTCTATGTAGCTCTTTCAAGAGCAACTTCATATGAGTGAATACAACTCGTTCAACATCTTACTCCTAAAGCAATAGCTGTAAATAAAGATGTAAAAGAAGTCACTCAAAAACTTATAAAATAAAGTAAAAATTTCTTATATGGACAACTTGCAAAAAATAAATGAAGTTCCTTTTTTAAATATATTTCAAAAACTTTGAATAGCAACGAAAAAAGATACTACAGTAAATGAATACAGAATTCAAGTTCCATGAGAATGAAGAATTTCAAATTGATCATATAAGCTCAATATTCAAAAAAATGCAGTATATGCAAATTGACAATCTAGACCTCAATGACAGCCTTTTAATTTTGTAAAAGAACATTTTAATTGTGATGAAAGAGAGGTTTTCAAATGGTTTGAAGAAAATTTTTCAATAAAATGAGAACTAGAGAAACCTAGAAAAAATGTAAAAAAAGAAGATATTTTAAAGAATTTTTCAGATTACATGATCTGATCAAACTTTACTCAAGAAGTTCTATGATGAATAAAAACTTGGCTTGTAAATAGATGATTTTCTCACGAATATGTGAATTCAGACGAGTGACTTGATAGAATTTACAAGGTATTTAAAAATATTTGATACTGTTCAAATCCAGCTACTCGTCCAAAATCAAAAACATCTAAAGAATGGCTCGACTCAAAACCTGTTCTTATTTTTCCTGCTCTTGATCAAAATTGAAATATCACTTGAGTAAAAATGAGAAAGACGAATAATCTTCCAGAAGATGAAAGTTCAAAAGACTCAAAATCAATAAATGTAACATGATCTAAAAGCTGAGTAATATATCATTCTCTTTCTTTTGTAAGATCATCTCAAAACTTAATTATAGTTGAATGAGAGCCAGATTATATTGTAATGAGGATGCTTTGATATGACAACGTTATTTGAAACCTTTGAGGAGTGAATTCTTGCAGAGAAATCATACGAGATCTCACTAAAATGGTGAGTACAGTGATTATTGCATATGACAATGATCAAGCATGAAGAGAGTGATGAAGAAAACTTTCTGAATTCTGTAAAAGAAAGATGTTTTATATTCAATACATAGAAAGAAATAATGTATACTGAAATCCATACAAGGATATTAATGAATATCTTGAATGAGGATTCAATTTTGATGACTTTGAAAAAATGCTCACTAAAGCAACTGAAATTAAAATGGAAGATGACTGAAGAGGATCATATAACTCTCAAGAATCAAAATCAGTTCTTGCAATGGAAAACAAAAATCCTTTCATATATTTACGAAGAAAATTTGAATATTATGATATTTATGAAAATCAGATCATAAAACCTTCAGCTGTCTCTGAGTGGACTTGAATGGATTCAAAAGAAATTAAAGAAGCAAGAATGAGTGGTGAAATTAAAACTTTTTATGATGTTTGTTATTGGAAATGATGAAAGAAAAATCATTATAATATACTTGATGAAAGAGTTATTTTACAGCCTTCAGAAAATCCAGAAATACATCCGGAAATAGATTTTCTTATGAGAAATTTATGTTGAAACAGAGAAGAGAATATTCAGTGGCTACATCAAGCAATTTTATATAAATATGCAAATGTAAATGATGTTTTAGTTCCAGCTGTTCTTTTTAAATGAGTTTGAGGATCATGAAAGTGAACATTCATGAGACTTCTATCAGCAATATTTTCTGAAGAAAATGTAATGAGATGACTTTGAACGAGATCACTTATTTCTGATTTTTGTCCATATACTTGAAATAAAATTGTAGTAGAAATAAATGAGCTTTGAGGCTGAAATCATAGAGACGCTGTTCAAATTCTTGATCGATTAAAAAGCCTTGTATTTGAGCCTCGGATAATGGTAAATATGAAATGAATACAACCTCGAGAAGTTTGAAATATTGCTTGGTTTATTATGAGTTCGAATCACCAAAGGCCTTTGAGACTTGATTCATGAGAATCTTGAAACAGAAGATTTTCTGTAATTAATACAGGACCTGAAATAAAAATTGATAGATGAAATGTTATAAATAATTTAATAAAAGATAAAAAAGTTGTTGCAGACTATTTGGCTTGGCTTTTTAAAACATATCCAGATGTTATAACTTGGAAATGTATCACAGCTCTTGACAATGAAGACAAAAGAATTCTTACTGAAGCTTCAGAAAATGTTCCAGACAAATTCTTTACTTGGCTTCTTGAAAACTATCCAGATATAAGAAAAATATCAGTAAGGGAAAGAGATGTTTTGCTTTATGAATACAGATCAACATGCAATGAACATTCATATATTTATGATAAAAAATACTCTATTGAATACTTCAATGCAAATCTTCCTCATCATGTTTCAAATAAAAAAGTTTCGATAAGATGAAAAACTGTATCATGAATTTTTATTGACAAACCTATTGTGAATACAAATATTCCAGCATACTTTGTGACTCCAGAAATTGAAAATAGATCAATTTTATAAAAAAACTTTACAAATAAAAAAAAATTGATAATATTAGAAAGTATTAAAAAAAAATACAATTTTATTTTTCTAACATATATATTATGTTTTGACTATTTAGGAAAAAAGATGACTCTCAACGTTTTACAAAAACTCCTTTGAATGACAATCCTTTTCATTGATGAGATGTTACACTTCAAGTTTTATGAGAATCAAAAAAATCTGATCATGATGAAAAATATCAAGAATACTTGAAAGAAAAAAGAAAAAAAGAAAAACGAGAAGAAAAAAACAGGGAAGAGAAGATGAAAAATGAATTAATGGAAAAATATTGTATGTGAACTAATGTATATCATAAATGATGAAATGATGGCGATAGATACTTCAGATGAATTATTGTTGAATTTGTAAGAATTCAAGAAATTAAAAATTTTTATTCTTGAAAAAAAGATTTTTACGCTGAAGTAATTGTAAAAAATACAGAAGGTGATTATTTTATTGAAGACTCAATGGAATTGATTTTAGTTTCTAAAATAAAAAAATAGTATGAGTTATATTTTATTTGAAAATAAATGAGAGATAGATATAAATTCTTTAAAGTTCATGTGATGTTCAACAAAAGATTGAGTAAATACTATATGAAAGTTTTGAACTTGACTAAAATATGCAATTTCAGTTTTACTTAGAAATTGAATTAAAATTGAAATATTTTCTTGAAAAAATAAAGTTGAATTTACTACTCAAAAAAAAGAAATTTGATGAAAAGAATTTGATGTAATTTTTATGAATTGAGAAGAAACTTGATTAACAACAAATCTTTGAGTTGAATGGAAAATTTGGCAATGAATTAGAGAATTTTATGCAAATTGTATTGATGAAAAATGATCTAAAATAAATTGGTTATACAAAAGACAATGAAAAGTTTGAACAACAAGAATTTTTATTAAAAATACAAATTCGGTTAAAAATACTTTTTCATATTTTCAATTTGATAAATGGAATGAAGTTTCTTCTTGACTTTATTATTTAAAAAAAGCAAAAGAATCTCCTGTAAAAATTTTTAAAGAATGATTTTTAGTTTATGAATGAACTGAAAAAGAAACTAGTATTTATGATTATAGAATTGATTTTGTTTCTATAAATGAAGCTAGATTAATTGAAAATAGATGGGAAACTTTTTATTATGTTTGAAAAATAATTTCTTTAATGGATTTTTACAATGTGAATAGAGTTTTAGAAAATAATGATTATTTATTAGTTTCAAGTTTTGATAATTTATGAGAATGATGGAATCAAGCACAACAATCAAGATGATGAGAGCTTATAACAAATAGTCAAGAATTAAATACAAAATTAAAAGAATTAAGAGCAAAAAAAGACGATAAATTTAAATATTTTGGTTGATATTATTGACAAACAATTTCTTTAATTACAATTGATGAAATTTGAGATTTTAATATAAACTGAGAATCTTTTAAAATGTTTTCTTGTGCTTTTGATAAAAAAGAAAATAAAAAATTTGATTTTGATTTAAATAAACATGAGATTTATATAAATGTAAAAAATCTAAATGAACAAAAGAAAATAGTTTTAATTATTCAAGAATTAGTTGAAAATATTAGAGAAGATAAATCTAAATTTATAATAAAACTACTTGAAAGAATTTATAATAATATTTAATAAAATTAAAAATGGAAAATTGAGTTTATAAAGATTTTTTGACAATTATTTATGAATATTATAATTTTTGAGTTTGACAAGTAATTGAAAAGAAAATAAAATTTTATTCTGAAGAATGAAAATGAAAAGACAAAAAGGAATATATGCCTCCAACGATTCAAGATATTTATTATCAAACTCAAAATGTTCCATTGTTTAAAAAAGATTTTCAACAAGCACTTTGAACTTTTGAACTAGATGAGCCATCTGAAGAGATTAAAGAAAAATTAAAAGAAAATTTAGCTAGACAAGATGAAGTTATGAAAACAATAAAATTAAGAAATGAAAAGTTTAATTATAATTGTTGATTAATTAAAGCTTGAACTTGAGTTTGAAAATCTGTTTTAGCAATTAAAATAACTTGATACTTTTGATGTAATACTTTGATTTTAGTTTCAAATGTAAAACTTCTTTGAGAATTAAAAAATAGATTTAAAGAATTTATTTGATGGGAAGTTTGAGTTTATGGTTGATGAAAAAAAGAAATTGAAGCAATAACTATTTGCACAAAAAAATCTTTTTCAACTGATTATGAAAAAATTCAAAACGAATGAAAATTTGAAACAATTATAATTGATGAATGTCATGAATGATTTAGTGAGTCTTTCAGACTAGCAATTAATAAATCATTTAAAAATGTAAATTTATTTTGAATGTCAGCAACTCCATTTACTCCTGAATTAGAACAAAAATATTTGGAAAGATATTTTTGAAAAGTTATTGATGTAATGGATTGATATGATTATAAGCCTGATTTTGAAATTATTGATTATAAGCCTTGAAAAATTAAAATCAAATGAGAAATTTCAAATAATTATATTTTTGAAGATTATGCTGAATTAAGAAATTTACTTGCAGAAGATGAAATAAGATTTGAAGAACAAATGAAAATTTTAAAAGATTTATATTTAAAAAGAAATGCAATAATTGTTTTAACTGATAGAATTCTTGAATCTAATAATTTTTATGATAGACTTGCAAAATGAGACACTTCTAAATTTAATTTAATAAAAATTACATGAGAAACAAATACTATTGATGATGAAGAAAAAGTAAAAGAAGCATTAAATAATTGAAAAAAAACAATTATAATTTGAAGTATAAAAAAAATTTGAACTTGATTTGATTTTCCTCCTGCTGATACTGTTTTTTTAGTTTCAGCAATAAAATGGAAATCAACAACAGAACAAGCTATTTGAAGAATATTAAGAAAACATAATAAATTGAATCCATTAGTTATAATTTGGAATGATGAATCTTTAAGAGGTCAAAAATTAGAAAAATTAAAAACTATAAAAAAAGTTTACTGAGTTGACAAAAATGAAATTAAATTTATTGAGCTTTGAGATCATCGTGAAGCTGCTGAAAAATTTAAACTAGATTTTACTTCTATAATTTAATAAAAAATGTTAGGAATATTAATTTTATGATTTGCTTTATATTGATTTGTATTTTTTATTTTTTCTATTTATTATACGTTAAATAGACAAAAATGTAATAATTGTGATAAAGTAACTATTTTTGATAAAGATTCTCCATATTGTTCAAAATGTTGAGCAAAAAATATTTAAATATTTTTTAATTTTATAAATATGTATTGACCTGATGTTTATAATAGTTTTGTTGCTTTAAGAGATCAATACTATAGATGTAAAACTTCAAAATGACTAGATAAATATTCAAAAATAGAATTTTATAAAAGAGAATATAAAACTTTTAGAAGATTTTGTGATGATTGTGAAGAATATTTTTGACGGCGTTATAAAGATGAAGTAACAGAAGAAACTATTCAAGAAATTTTTGAAAGATGTTTAGAAATGTCTCAAAAAAAATGTTTAAAATTATCTTTAATTTGATACTAAAATGCAAGAATTAAAATGAATACAATGTCCAAAATCATGATTTAAGCTTGAATCTGAATTTACAACTTGGTGGCTTTGAGAATTGAAAAAAAAATGATTTTGGAAAAAAAAGTGGTCAGATTGATCAAGAGAACAAAAGCCCTATGATTGTAATATTAGAACTAATTTAGATTCATATCATGTTGAAATAAAAATAATAAAAAAAGATGAATTTTCTTTTGATAAATTTCAACCGAATCAAATTAAAGCACTTCAAGAAATTTCTGATTTATGATGAAAAGCTATTGTTGTGATTTATTCTATTGAATTTAATAGTTATATTGTTGAAGAATTTTCTGAACTAAAAAAAAGATATTTGAAAAAAGTTTAAAAAAAACTTTACAAATAGAAAAAAAAAGAATATAATGAAAATATCTTGAATAAAGATAAAAATTTATTTACTAATTTTTTACATTATGAACAATATTTGTCCAAAATGTTGAGAGTCAGAAAAGATTATAAAAAACTGAAAATCTTGAGACTTTCAAAAATACAAGTGTAAAACTTGTTGAAATAACTTTTTAGAATCAAAAACTAATGATTCTGAAGAAAAAACAGCTGTAAATTCTTCTTTAAATGAATCTTTTTCTGAAAAAGATATAAATATAAGCAAAGAAGAAAAAAAAGTTGTATATCAACCGTTTTTAGTTGAAGATTGAAAAAATAAAATAAGAGCTCAATTCGAAGATTTTATAAATGAGCAAGAAAGTATTTTTTGAATTTGAGAAACTGAAGAAGAAGCAAAACAAAATCTTTTAAAAGAATTTGCTAAAATAAAGAAATGAAGGTTTAAATCAAATGAAGCTAAATATGTTTCTTTTAGAAATAATTATAGAAATATTTTTGATAAGCCTAAATTTAGTAAAAAATATTGATTTGAATTTAATTCTTGGGCTGAATATTGGGCTAAGAAATATGAATCTAAGAAAAAATAATAATTCCTAATTTTTTAAAAAAAATGTATATAATTAAAACTAGAGAGGTTAAAACTCCTGAAAGATGAACTGAATTAAGTTCTTGAATTGATTTTTTTATTCCAACGGATTTAACTGAAATAACAGTAACTCCAACTGAAACAGTTATTCATGATAAAAAAACTATTATTGATTCTGAAATAACTATTGATCCAGGTTGTTGAGCATTAATTCCAACTTGAATAAAAATGATAATTGAACCTTGATTTGACTTAGTATTTGACAATAAAAGTTGAGTAGCTTCTAAAAAATGACTTATAATTTGAGCTAAAGTTGTTGATTCTGATTATAGATGAGAAGTTCATATTCATTTAATAAATACTACAAATTCAGTTCAAAAATTAAAACTTTGAGAAAAAGTTGCTCAAGCTATTATTAGACCAGTTGTTTTAGTTAGTCCTCAAATTATAACAAATGAAGATTTTGAAAAAGCTTGTAATACTGAAAGAGGTGAAGGTTGATTCTGATCTACATGAGTATAGTTAATAATTTTTGTTACAATGTGAAATAATACAAAACAAGTTCAAGAAATAATAAATGATAAAAATCTTTATGAACTTCTTAGAAGAAAAGAAAAATTTTCTGAATTTATTTCTTGAACTTATGAAGAACATTTTAAATGTTTAATTAGTGAAGTTTTAGAATTGCAAAAAGAAGTTGATTCTAATTGAAATTGAGTTGCATGAGAAGTTGCAGATGTTGTTTATATGGTTTGACAATTGTTAAATAAAATGAATCAAGATTGACTTTTAAAAGATGTTTCATTTAAAAGACATAAAGAAAAAATTATGTGAAGAAGTCCTAATTTAAAAAAATGTCAAAAGGTTTCAAGAGAAACTGAAGACAAAACTTGGTATTTATTAAAAAATAAATAATATGGCTGAATGAATAAAGTTTGATAAATGAAAATCAAATGTTGAATTAATTCCTTGAGAAGTTCTTTTAAAAGTCTGAATAATTCTTTGATTTTGAAAAGAAAAATATTGAAAAAATAGTTGGCAAAATTTAGATAATTTTGAAGATAGATATTTATGAGCTGCTTTGCGTCATATTTACCAACACCAAAGTTGAGAAATATTTGATTCTGAATCTTGACAAACTCATCTTTGACATGCTTTAACAAATTTAATATTTTTAGTTTATAAACAAATTCAAGATGAAAAAGATTGAAAACTTTGAAATGAATTATTTAAAAATAGTTGAGAAGATTCTAAATAATTGAATCTTAAAACAAACAAGAAACTCTAAAACTTTGTCAATTTTTGGTGAAGTTTTAGAAATAGATTCTTTAGAAAAATGATTTTTTCCTTTAATTACAACTAGAAAAATTTTCACAAAATGAGTTATTTGAGAATTTGCTGCATTTTTAAGAAGTCCTAAAAAGTTAGAAGACTTTGAAAAATTTGGTTGTAATTATTGGAAATTATGGGCTAAAGAAGATTGATCAATAAATGTTGACTACTGAAATAAATGGCTTGATTTTAATTGAATAAATCAACTTAAAGAATTAGTTGAAACATTAAAAATAAATCCTAATGATAGAAGACTAATAATTTCTGCATGGGACCCTTGAAATTTAAAAAATTTAGATTTACCCTGTTGTCATTATGCTTATCAATTTTATGTTAGAAATTGAAAATTAGATTTATTATGGCACCAAAGAAGTGCTGATTTTATGGTTTGAGTTCCTTCTGATATAGTTTTAGCTGCTTTAATGGTTATAACTATTTCTAAAGAAGTTTGATTAAATCCATGAACAATTAAAATGGTTTTTTGAGATTCTCATATTTATGAAAGTCATATAGAAAAATCAAAAGAACAAATAAAAAGAGAAATTTTAGAAAGTCCAACTTTTATATTTTCTTGAACTTGAGTTTTTAATTTTTTACCAGAAGAAATTCAAATAGAAAATTATAATTCTCATGAAAAAATAAATTATGATTTAATTTGATAAATTATGTGAAGAATTTCTAAAAATGAATGGTTTTTAAAACTAGCTGAAACTATAGCTGAAAGGTCTACTTGCTGCAGAAAAAAAGTATGATGTATAATTGTAAAAGATTGACTTATAGTTTCGACTGGTTTTAATTGAGTTGCTAGATGAGAATCTGAATGTCCTGAAAATTGATGTTCTACTGAAAGTTCTGAAGGTTGTCACACAATTCATGCTGAAATAAATGCTATTATAAACGCAGCTAGATTATGAGTTTCAATTAATTGAGCTGAAATATTTATAACTTTAAAGCCATGTTCAGACTGTACAAGAGCATTAATTAATGCTTGAATTTCTAAAGTTTTTTATAAATGAAGTTGAGATAAATATGAAACTTGACATAATATAAAAATTGAGAATTATATTGAAACTATTAAAATGTAATTTTAAAAAAATGTTAAATATAAAAACTATTTCTGTTGTTTTAATTTCAAATGATTGATATTATATTTGAAAAAATTGAGAACTTCCTAAAAGATTTTCTTGAGATAAAGAATTTATAACAAATCTTGTAAAAGATAGAATTGTTTTAATGTCTGAAAAAACTCTTGAAGATTTACCTGAATCAATTAAAAAAGTTACTAAAAAAATAACAACAAATATTGAAGATGATTATGAAATTAATTTTTGAATTTGAACTTTTAAAAGATTTTCTGATTTATTTATTATAATACAATCAAATGAAAATCTTAATTGATGAAAAGAATTTTATATGAATCAAATAGAAGAAAACTATAATTTAATTATGAATATGAATAATATAATGTTTTTTTTAAAGAAAATATAAAAAAAATTTTACAAATAAAAAAAAATGAATATAATATTCAAGTAAAATTAAAAATAAAGAAACAACAGCATAAAAATATATAAATGCAATTGATAACAATATTTTTAATTACAAAGTCAAAGAAAAGACTTTAAAACTCGTGGACTTCACGTAAAAGAAGTAAAATAAACTAGCCTTTAGTTCTTGGGTGAATAAATTAAGAGCAAAAAACTTTATTTGTCTAATAATTATATTATGACACAACAATTTAATGGTATCTGATGTGCTTCAGTTGCTGATATTGAAATTCCTTCATCTGGATGATCATATTTTAAACTCACTGAAGGTGTTCATAAAATTCGAGTCCTTCAAGGCCCTGTTATTAATTGGCTAGTTCAAGAATGGGATGACGGAAAGCCAGTTTGAGAAAAAGAAATTCTTCCTTATTCTGAAACAGAAAAACCTGCATGAGCAAGGATCATGATGACTTTTCTTATATGGGATTATAAAGAAAAAGCTGTTTTAATTTGGGAAGTTGCTCAAAAAACAATTCTTGAGCAAATTAAGAATATAAACGGTATTCAGCCAGATCTTTCAGCTTTTGATCTTCAAATAACTAGATCAGATAAATGAAGAACTACATACTCAATTGCACAAGGTCCAAATTCTCCTTTCACTGTTCAAGAAGCTATTAATGAAGTAATGCAAAAAAACATTATTGAAAGACTCAAAGAACTTAAGTCTAATGATTCAACACTTGAAGCTCAAGAAAGAGAAATTCAAGCTGAAATTGCTGCTAGAAAAGCATCTTCTCAAACTTCTCTTACTACTACTCCAACTCCAATAGCTCCTCAAACTGAAGCTACAGTTGAAACAGTAAAACAAGCATTTCAATAGTATAATGAGGGAAAAATCCTTCCCTCATTTTTTATTTTGTTTTTTATAAAAAATGGCAAATCTCTATGAAATATCCAAAGCACTAGAAGAAGTCTATTTAATGGTAGATGAAGACTGAGTGTTCCTTCCAGAAGTTGAAGAAAAACTTCAAGAACTACAAATGACTGAAATTGAAAAATTTGAAAATCTGTGAAAGCTTCTAAGAAATATACAATCTGATATTGAAGCATTTAGATCAGAAGTAAAAAGACTTTCAGAAATTGCAAGAGTTCTTGAAAACAAAGAAAATCGAATAAGAAATTGGCTCAAATTTGTACTTGAATCCAAAAACTCAAAAACAGTAAAAGCATGAATATTTACATTCTCATTAAGAGCTTTTGAATCTGTTCATATTGAAGAATGATCTGAAGAAAAAATGGATGAAAAATACTTACGAATTAAAAAGGAAGCAAATAAAACTGAGATAGAAAATGATCTTAAATTATGAGTGGATATTCCATGAGCTTCCCTTGTAACTTCGAACAGTGTTATTATCAAATAGTCCAAAAATAATTGTCACAGATCATTGTATTAATCAAGTATTAATACGAAAATATGAATTCAAAACTCTTGAGCAAATAAAAAAGTACAAAAAAAGATGATTGTTTTTTTCTATCAATGTTTTTCAAAAAATGATGTTCAATGAAATTTATAGATGAGAAAAGTGTCTTCGTTCTTCTTCGGGATGAAATACAAGACAAATATATCATAAAAAAACTTGATACAAATTTATTTACGAACATAATATTGAAAAAAATGAGTATATTCTGATCACATTTATTTTAAAATCTGAATTGGATATTGAGATATGAAAAATAATGAAGAATCTATGAATTGTCAAAAAAAGATATTAGTATATTGACAAGTTATAATAACAGATATTTCAAAAAAAAGTATTCCAGATGAATTTTTTAATATAAAAGATCTTGAATATATAAGAAAAATGAAAGAAAAGTTGTAAAATATTTTACAAAAGTAAAAAAGTATATTAATATGTATATGTAAGTAAGAAAAAATTTACTTACATATACTTTACTTCTATAATCTTATTGATTATGAAAAAAATTATTGCTCTATGTTTCATTGTTTTTCTCATGTTTCCAAGTTTTTCTTTTGCAAGTAGTATCAATTATAATTATAATTATGAGTATAATTGAAAAACATACTACATATACTATCCTGAAAATATTGAGTTTTTCGAAAGAGAATTTCTTACATGAAAACTAAAAGAAGATCACATATATTACAATGTTGTATTTTTAAATATTTTACTTATTAAAAAAGGATTAAAACCTATATATTAGTATGAAAAAATACAAAAACAAATTTGAAAAATTTATGTGTACTTGGTCAGATTCTATTAAAAACAATAGACGTATTGACAAATATTTTATATCCAAAAGTAAAAAATGAAAAAAATAGATATGTTTCTCGTTGTATTCATCTTTATTATGACTTTATATATTATTGCATGATATATATTCGATGCAAATGCAAATGAAAAAGATGATTTTTCATGGACTGTAACTGTTGCAGAAAATATCACAATAAAAGAAAAAGAAATTGAAGTAGCAAGAAAAGAGAGAGATGTAATTAAAGAAAAATACGAAAAAGATATTGCAGAAAAGAATACATTTATAAATTCACACAAGGAAGAAATAAAACTAGATAGATGTAAACTTAATAAGCTTGATCAAAATGCTACTTGTGAAGAGGGTTTGAATTAGTCAAAGAAAAAGACAATAAAACTTCTTCTGAAAATACAGAAGTAAATGAAATAGATAAAATACTTTCTAAAACAACTGAAGAATACTTACTTGATAGACTTTCTCTTTCTCATTGCAGGATTACACAAGAAGAAAATGAGCATATAAAAAAAGGAAGATGAAGTATGTATGCTTATGATGTAGCTTGTGAAAAATGAAAAAGCTTTAATGTTTTCTCTCCTCAATTATTTTGAGATTATAGAGTGAGAATAAAAGGTTATAATGAAAGGCTTTGAAATTATATAGTTTTAGAAAATTGAAATACTTGGATGTTATTTTGACACACTTTAAGTGGACTCGAAAAATGAGATATAGTAGATAGATGAACTAGAATATGAGAGATAGACAAATCTTGACTTTCTCAAAACTATCATTTACACTTTGAAATGTGGCAAGATGACTACAATATCTCAACTAAAAACTATCTTGAGTGAAAAATTGTAAAAAATACAGAACACACATATGCTTTACGAAAACAAAGAAATTGGTATATCTGAGAGTATGAAGCAATGAAATTTATATCTGATTTTGAAGGATTTCGAGAATGTGCATATGAAGATTGAAAACAAGTATCCATTTGATATGGCACGAAAGCAAAAAGTTCTTCTGAGTGTATAACTAAGGAAGAAGCTATAAAACGCAAAACAGGACACATAGAAATGCTTTTTGAACATATATACAAGAATATTTCTTTTCTAGAAAATCATAATCAAAGACTTTCAATAGCTTCAGCTCTTTATAATCTATGAAAATGATCTACTATACAAAATATAGAAGGCATGAATCAAGATCAAATTGAAAAACATTGGAGAAAATTCAATAAATCTCCTGTTTGTAGGACAAAAAAGCAAATAGAAGCTTGAGTAAAAACAGCTGTATGTAAATGACTTGAAAAAAGAAGAGATATTGAACTCAAAGAATTTTTTAAAAAAAGAGAGGATTAATCCTCTCTTAAGTTTTATAGAAAGGCTTTTTACTCATACTTCTTTGAGCATGAGAGATACTGGATCACCTCCTCCCACCAACAAGAAGTTGCGAGATTATAGTACATCGTTTTCCTCCTTTCTTGTGGTCTTGCTGGGGAAAAAATCGAACTTCCCGAACCTCAACACTGCAACTATATATGTATGCAAGCCAAAATCAAAAGATATTGAAAAAAATGTACGAAAAGATAGAGGAAATTAAAAAAAGTATAAAAAAAATTTTACAAATAAAAAAAAATTGATACAATACTTATGTATTAAATAATTCTAACTTTTCAAATATGAAAACAACAACTTGGACACATCCTACTACCTCAGAAAAAAGAGTATATTTAAATAATGGAATTTGGTCAAATGATGTGAAAGTTTTTATAAATGAAAAGATGGAAGTAAAGATTTTTGCAGACTGGGGAGTAAATAAAATTGAAATTGAAAACTATGTTTGGGAAGAACTTGGAAATATTCAATCATTTGAAGATGTTGTGAACTTTGTTGGAAAAGTAGACGAAGTAAAAGAAGAAGTAACTTTTACTCCAGTTAAAAGAGAAATACGAAAAGATATTTCACACGTTAAATTTGGTTTCGGAGAAATTATTGAAGAAATTGTGATTGATGGGAAAGAAGCACTTGTAGTAGATTTTTGAGATTTTACTGGAACTAAGAAACTTTTTAAAAATACTGTTACTATTTTATAATTTATTTTTTTATTTTTAGACTATGAAAGATTTTGCTTTGTATTTTACAAAAACCTCTACAGATGTAGGTTTTACCTATGACTGAAAAAGTTTTTACTATACTGATATAGAAAAAAACGAAAAAGAAGATTTTATAAACTTTGTTTTAAATTCAGATTCTCAATTTTGAGAAGTTTCTCATAATGATGTAGATATTGTTTGTACTATATATTTTTTCTGAGAAGTTTTAAAAATTAAAGGTTTATAAAAATGTGAAAAACAATACTTACTCAAGAAGATTTAGAAAACATCTATATTAGAATTACTCTCTGAATAGAGTCTCTTTTAAAAATCTCTAAAGATTATCAAAAAGTAAGCTACGAGGGATTAAGGCAAGCAATACTTAAATATGAGCCAACTCACAAATATATTGTAGTTGGAAATGATTTAATGTTTTTAGAAACACAGGAAAAAGTAGATATTACAAAAATTCCAGAGCTTCATAGAAAAATTATTATGTTTACACTTTCAGAAAAAAAAGTAAGTGAAAGCCCTATGATTTTTATTTTGTTTTAAAAAAAAAGAGCCGTAATAGGCTCTTTAATTTTTCAGAAAGATTTTTACAGAAAGCTTATTTGCTTTCCGAGAAGCTAGATCACCTCCTCCCACCAACAAGAAGTTGCGAGATTGTAGTACATTGTGTCCTCCTTTCTAAATCGTGTGAATCCAAGAGGGATTTCTCCAGTCCAGACCCACAATTTAATTATATCTCTTTTTTAAGCTTTTCAAGTATTTCTGGATGTTCTTTTTCTATAAAGTTTCTCAATATTCTAAATATCTTATCGTTTTTTTCAACTCATATAATAATTTCTTCTTTTATTTTTGATGTTCTAAAAGAATCTCTCAAATCTAAATACATATACATAATCCCTGCTCCTATTACCCCCCCCAATCAAAACAAAAGTATCTCCATAAATTCCATCGGCTTTTTTTAGAAAGTAAATACCTTTTCCCCGATACCAGGGAAATGGTCTATTGATACCCGTGCATCATTTTTACTACAAAATCAATCTTTGTATCAAGTCAATTTCAATATTTTTTATTTGGATCTAAATAAAAAGCTTCCCAACATTCAGAAAACGACTCACTATGAGACTTCTCAGCATGAGAGTTGAGGTAGAGTTTAATTTCTCTATCTAAAACTTCCCAAGCCTTCACTTCTTTTTCTTTCATAAGCTCAAAATATACATAATGGCTTCTTTCGTGTTCTAGTATGCTTTTTTGTTTTCTTTTATCAAGTGTTTCAAATCGTAAATATGTTCTTATCTCAGGACCTCCGTGAGAATCTGGAAGATACATTCCATTTCGTGTTGGTGTAGGCTGTGTCTTTGATTTTGTATATTTTATTTTCCAATATTCCATACGTGGGTGTTCGTACCAAAACATACCTTCCTCTATTCAGCATTTTAGACTCCCATCATATCAGTTTTTCTTATTTACTATATCTAAATTTGAGTCTATTTCTTTTACCATAAAATGAAGATGTATAGGCATTTCATAAGTGCTTGTATTTCCTGTATATCCTATTAATTGACCTGGTTTTACTTTGTCTTTTGTTTTTACTGAAAATTTTGAAAGGTGGCAGTATGAAAACATCACTCCTATTCTTTCACAATACAAATCAATTCTATTTCCATATGCTCAGTCTCTTTTTGTAACGATAAAACCATCCTCGACTGCATACACAGGAGAGACTTTTCAAGGAGTATCATTTACATCGATTCATTCGTGTCCTTTGAATCAAAACTGTTTATAAAATTCTGGTCTTGCTCAAAATTCTTGCGTTACTCTATTTTTTACTTGAGGTTGTCTGAAAGTGAAGTATTTCATCGTGTCTTTTTAAGAAATAAAGCCCATTTTCTATCCTGATCCGTTTCTTGGTAGTTGTAATTATCTTTCATAGTGTGATTTTCAAAAAATACGTACTGCATAGTATATCATATTTCGTTCAAAAAATCAAGCTCCCTCGACTTTGAGACTTGCTCGCAAAATCAAATCTGCTTCTTTTCGAGTATATTTTACTTCACAAGCTGTTTTTCCTACCACATAAATAATCTTTCCCTCTTTTGAAAAAAGATAGTCGTGCAAACAATATCAAAGATATTTTACAGGATTAAAAAATGGACGTGCAAATCTTGGCATACTTCCAAAGTTTGTAACAAAACCTTTTGGGATTATAACAATAGGATTTTTATTCTCATAATCTAAGTACCAAAAAAACTCCTCAGCCACCTCAAATTTATCATTTTCGAGTTTTCTTAGGAGTCAATTATGTTTAACACGGATTGCATCTGTAAAACGCATATTATGAATTTATAAGTCCATAAATTGTAGCAAGAGACCCATCCCAACTTGGGTTATATGGAACTTTTTCAAAAGTTTTATCTTCCTCAAAAGCTTTTTGGGTTTGTTCTGTATCGTTAAAATACGCTACTTTTACAAGAATTGTATATGTAGGGACTTGAAAATCAATTCATATCTTGAGCTTCATTTGTTTCTCAATAATAAGCAAGAAAAAATTGAAAATCAGATCATAGTGTTTTTGTTTCCATATTATTTTCGATTTTTATCATCTAAAATTTCGATCCTCGATTCTATCATACTTCATATTTTTTTGAGAAGTATAGAGATAACATCATATTCTGGAAGGAGTTTTCAAGTCCTTATGGCATAGACATTCTGGATTATGGAGTATGTTTCTGCCATAATGAGTATTGAAATTATTGTTTTGAGATATTCTCTCGAATCTGCACTATCTCATCCAACTCATTTCCACATAATTGCCAACACTGCAAGAACAATAAAAGTCGAAGCTTTTTTCATAACTCATAGCCAAGCTCTGTGACTTGTGATTCATCTCGGATCAATACGAAATTGCTTTCATACTCAAACTATAAAATCTATCATTATGAGAATTGAAAGAAGAATAACCTGCTCATGTGGAATATTCAAATACGAAAAGAAGAAAACCGAAAGAGCATATCATCCAGTTTTTATGTAAGCAATTATTGTGGAGAGAATTGTTTCACGCATTATTTCTATTTATCAAGTAGTTGTTTTCTTCTTGCGAGAAGTGTATTTTTTGCAGTTTCTAAAGCTTGAAATTCTGTTTCCTCCGCATTACTTCTCATTTCTCCAAGTTCTCGAAGTTCAGTGTACCTGTCTTTTGCTCCTCGAAGTTTTGTTTCAATTTCTGCAAGTTCGATTTTATCCTCAATTTCTGGGGTAATAACTACATTGTTTTCTTCATCAAGTGTTGCTCAAAGTTCTAAGGCTTTGAGTTCTTCTTGCGTGAATTTTTTTTCGATACAGATTGCTCACTCGGAAGTGAGAGGAAGTTCAGAGCTTCACTCAATTTTTCAGTTACGTATGAGATAGAAAGTCATATTTTTATTGTAGAATAAATAAAATCTGTGCAGTTCCTGTAGGTGTGGAAGTTCTTGTATAAACTACATCAAAACTTGTTGCTGTTATATTTTGAATGAATCCAGTAACAAAGGCTCAAGTTCCTGTATGTATTCGTATTGCATTCACTGAATCACTCAATCATCCAGTAGTATCACTATATATACAAGATTGCAATCCTTCCACTATCACTCAATCTGAAGCAGGAGAAGATCATCTTATCGATGAAGCTGTTACTTGCTTTGGAATACGTCCAAGATTATGAGAGTAGCTTACAGTACTTGTAGCAAGTGATAAATCTCTTGAGGCAATAAAGCTTGTAGAAAACTTTTCTGATACATTCTCGTATAAAAATAGAGAAGTAGTAGAAAGTGCAAGTCATACTTTTTTTGAAAAAGTTCAAGCTGTCGTTCCTATTTCTCCTGCTGTACCATTTAGAAAGTATTCACTTCCTGCTGTGAGCCCAGTTTGTGAAACAATCGCTCCAGTTCCAGTTGCTATTGCAGCAGAGTTGTTTTTTGTTGTAGTAGAAACAGCTTCTCAAATATAATCTATCTTTCCAGCAAGAGAAGAATCCGTATGATATACTTTCGTTGCATCCTCAACTGTTTCTGTTATAAATTCAAAGCGTAAATCACCCCCTGCATATGTAGTAACTACATTCGCATTTGAAATTGAATATCAGATTCATCCACCATATACACTACTTGCGGAGTGGTCTGGTCTTATATAGTTACTTGTACTTACTGTAGTATTAAGCTTATTTATTTTTATGTATACAGGAGTTCAATTTGTAACTCATACTCACAAAAAGTTAAATGTAATTTTTTCAAAAGAAGTTCAAATAAGATTTTGATTTGAAGAGTTTAAAGAAGTTCAGATAAGTGTCGTGAAAGCAGCATCTGAAAAGACTTCTAAGTTAAATGGTAAATCGTTTAAAGCTCCAACTCTTTGAATCCAAACACTTACTTCTTTTATGAGTCCTGTTTGTCCTGGAGTAATTCATTGTCCTGTTTCATATGCCCCTGTAGTATAACTGTGGTATTGCATATTTGAAGTTCCTCCACCTGTATTTTGCAAGATTGTATTTGGATTTGAAGCGTCTCCATTTGTAGTTTTCCCCATTCTTACCATTCTTCCTGCTATGATATTCTCTCCTGCAACGATAGATTGTGTATGATTTTGAACTGAAACAGAGATAGGTCTATTCGAAGTTGCTATCACTTTCGCAAAAGTAGATGATTGCAATTGTAGTGTAACACTCTCATTTTGTGCAGTAAGCACATAGGTCTGACTTCCGTCGATAGTATTTCCACTTCCTACATCAATAGTCACTGTATTCGCAGAACTATCTGATTTCACGAAAGTAAACTCAAAACAACCGTTCGTAGTTGGAAAAAGAGCAGGATTCAAAGTGAAAGTTCTATTTCATCCAGAAGCACTCATAGAAAACGTTTCATTTCTTGTTTCATTCGCAAGAAGAGTATAGTTTGCAGTATGAGAAGAAACTATTGTGTTTTTTTGAAGAGTGAGATCACTTGATTCTGAATCATTTCTAATATCATTTAATTCTAAAATTATTTCATTTATATTTCAAGAAGTTATATTATGAAAAGCATAATCTCAAGCATCAAAATCATAAGGAACTTGAACGTGTATTATAGAAGAATAGTCTTTTGGACAAGACTCATATGCTCTTAAAATAGTAAGTATATTTCAAGATGTATTTGTCACTCTTACTATTTCTCTTTGTATAATAGATCAAGCTGAATCAAATTTTAATAAAGTTAGTAAAAATGGAACAGGGGGTAAAATTCACTCTTTTCATCATCTTACTTTTAAAATACTTGATCATGAAGTTATTCAAGAATCAATTTGAAATGAAACATTATTTCTCAAATTTATTTGCATACGTTTTTATATAAAATATTAAAATAATAATATAAAAATAAAAATAAAAGTAAAATTTTATACTCACAAAATATCTGATCAAAGACTATATATTTCTCAAGTTTCAATAATAGTTTCTTCTATAGAATAATCTATTTTTTCTATTCTTACTTCATCTAAATTAAAATTTTTATTTATGTTTCTTAAAACTATTTTATCTCATGGTGATGTATTATAATCAAATCAAATAAGTTTTATTTTAGTATTTCTTGAAGATGAAATTTTTATTTCAATAACATCTTTATTAAGAGTAAAATAATGTTTTATAATACTTTGATCATAAAGTATAATTTCTCAAAATTTAGAAATATAAAATTTTTTTCATATGGAATTAAATATTCATTTTAAAATATCAAAATATGTTCAAGTTATATTTACATTTACTAATGTTGTATCTGTAATATTATTTTTATATATAGAATTTCATAAAAATTCCATATTATTTGTAATATTATAAATACTATGAAATTGAGAAATAAATGTATCTATAATTGTATTTAATGGCTGTGAATAATTAAAAGATCATGAATATTCTCAAAGAAGAGCTCATAATCATAATAATTCTAATAATATATTTTCTCAATTTTCTTGAGAATAGTATCTATCTATATTTTTTAAAAATCATATATATCTTAATGATCAATTTTTATTTTTTTTACTATAAGAAGAAAATTCTATAAGTTGTCATTGTTCAAATAATGTATCATCATATTTAGTAAGAATTGAAATATTAATTTCTCATTGTCATCATCATATATTTTCCGTATAGTTCAAATCAAATAAATTTCATATTTCAGATTCATGAATATCTTTTATTCTTGATCAAAATTTAGAATATAATTTTATTTTTATGCTATTATTTTTCATTTTTTTAAATTTGATTATTAATATATGTTGTATAAAAATCAAAAACTCATACAGATCATCCTCAAGAAAAATTAATTAAAACTTCATGAGGAATATTTATTTCTAGCTCTGGTATTTTTCAAAAAAAATCAGTATCAATTCAATTAATAAAAACTTGAGAATTTATTCCATCTATAACTATAGTATCATTTTCATTAATAATTTCATTAATTTCAATTTCATATGAAGAAATAGAAATATTTATTTTATTAATAACTCAAGTCAAATTTTTAATATATATAATATTTTCAACAAATCAAGATATACTTGTTTTTGAAAGATTAATTGATCAAGAAAAATTTCAAGAAGTTATATTTTCATTGAAAATTGTATTTGAATTTATATTTTTCCAAAAAGGATCAAAAGAAACTAGTGAAATATTAATTTCAGTTCATGTTGTTTTTATTCTTCATACAGAAAATCATTGATCTTCTAAAATAACATTCAATTGTAATTGATTATTTATTTCATTTTTTATTATTTGTCATCAAACTTCTAGATATTTTTTAAGTTCTCTGATTTCATTTTCTATTTTTTCTATAGAATCTGAATATATAACTATTGAAAACTTTATATTTTTTTGAGTATATTTTTTATCAAATACTATTCATCCATGTGAGAATGGACTATTATAGGAATATATTTTAGAAGATGGAACATCGTCAAAATTATGATTCAGTAATAAATTTCAATATGATCTTCATTTAATACATATATTATTAAAATTAAAAAAAGATCATATTGAAGACTTGAATGAATATTTAGATTCAATTTTATTTGAGAAACTTGTCACTATATCTTCTTCTAAAAATAAATATGGTAAATTTATTTTTTCAGAATTTATATTGAAACTATTTATATTTTTTGTGTTCATATTGTTTTATTTAATTCATACAGAAGCATTTGAAACTCATTTACTTATTTGTTCACTAATCATTTTTACATCTTCTTTAGTAATTTTTGATGTGAAATTATTTGTTTGATTAATAATCGCACTATTGTTTGATGTTGAACTTGTACTAGATGAAACTAATGAATCAGATGAAACTCAAGCACTTTTTAATGCTTTAGCTGCATCTATAGCAGCTTGTTTTAATCTATTCAATTGAGTTATTCTTGAATCAGTTTCTATTTTTAAAAATTCAGTAAATTGTTTTTCTAAATTTTCTTTTATAATATTTATTTTTGTATATTCTTCTTCTTGAACTTTTAAAGATTCGATTAATATTGATTTTTCTAATTCTATAGATTCTTTTGTTTTTTCAAAATCTAAAAGTATTTGTTCTGTTTTACTTAATGATTTGTAATTTTGAAGTTCATCAAATGTTGCTTTATCTAAAACAGATTCATTTAAAATAGACTCGTTTTTAATTTTTAATAATTCATTTTGAAGGTCTTTTGCTTTTTGTAAATTTTCAGTAGTATCTTGATCACTTCAAAAAACAGAAAATCATGAAACATCTAATGTTTCTTGAGAAATTCTTTCTGCTAGTCTTAAATTTACTCATTTATTTTCAAGATCAATAAGCTCATTTTTTATTTGTTTTTCTCTTTCTAAAATATCTAGTTTTCTTTCAGCTATAGCTGCATCCTTATTTTGAGTTTCATCTGAAAGCTTTTTATTGAGATCTTCAATATCTTTTGTAATATCTTTTATTGCTTCTTGAGCTTTTTCTCATCATTTAGAAACTTCTTCATAATAATCTTGAATAATTTTTTGTCATTCAGAAATTTTTTTATTTTTTGCATCTCCTTGATCTTCTATCCATTTTTTTCTTCTTTGTATTCTTTCATATTCTTCTTTTTCTTCTTTCTCTCGTATTTTTTTAATTTCTTCAGCTTCATCTTTTACAGCTTTTGCTCTTCATCAAGTTCAAGATGATGTTGGTGAAAAAGATGAAACATCTCATGCTCATCTAAGATCTGCATCAGTTTTAGCTTTTTCTTTTCTAAATGCAGTAAGAGATTGTGTAAATTCATCGTATACTCATTTTGCTTTTTCAGCAGATTTTATTGAATATGAAAAATCAAATCAAGATTCAAAACTCTTTAATCAAGATCATCAAACTGTATCAAATCTTCATAGAGATACAGTTCACATATCTTTTAATGATTCGAATCATGGTATTTTTGAAAACAAATTTGTAACAGCTTTTCATACTTTATTTATAAAGCCTTCCATAACAACTAGAGCTCAATTCGCTCACATTTTTACAGCATTTGGAAGTCAATTCTGAAATACTACTCATATATTGTCAAGCAATATAGAAGTATTTTTTCAAATAGTTTTAAAAGTTCAAATAAATGTTTCTGAAACTAAAATAAGAGCTGTTCAAACGGTTGCTGGAATAGTATTAATCAGCTTTCAGAAGACGTTTACAGAAAAAGCTACTATCTCCACAAAAGCAATAAAACCGTCTCACAGTGTTCAAATAGCAGCTGTTATTTTTTGAGTTATTCAATAAGCTCAGTCCATTTCTCAGAACTTCTTTATAAATTTATTTGTTGCCACAGTCATTGCTTGCCCTATTGTTACACTTGACTTTTCAAAGCTTTCATTAAGTTGCTCATTTGCATCAAGTAAGGCTCATTTTAAAACCTCTGATGTTATTTTTCACTCAGCAGCCATATCTTTCAAAGCTCATCTAGATACTCAAAGTTTTTTTGCTAGAATATCAAGAAGTCAAGGCATATTTTCAGAAACAGAACGAAATTCATCTCATGAAAGTTTTCATGATCAGAAAGCTTGAGAAAGTTGAAGCATAACAGAATTCACTTCACTAGCAGCTGCTCAAGTAGATCATAATCATTTTGCAAGAGAATCCATTATTATAAGAGTTTCTTCTTGACTTCCTCATAGTTGCTTATTTACAAGATCAAAACGAGTAAAAGCAGCTGCATATGTTTCAACATCAGCTCTTGCACTATTTGCGGCTTCAAATATTTTATTTCTCAAAGTATCAAGTGAATCTCACTCAGCTACTTGTTTGAGTCGATTATTCAGATTTGTAAAACTATCTGAAAG
>CALMJA010000046.1 GCA_937864295.1 uncultured Candidatus Altimarinota bacterium
TATCATAAAATATTAGAAGATGTTACAAAAAACATTAAAAAGATTAAGTAGAAAAAACAGAGTTAGGGCAAAAATAAGTGGTACTACTGCTAGACCTAGACTTTCTGTTTTCAGAAGTAATGCATATATTTCTGTTCAACTTATAGATGATACTGCATGAAAAACTCTTGCTGCTTCTTCTGATTTAAAAATCAAAAAAGAAGGAACAAAAACTGAAATGGCCAAAAAAGTATGACTTGAAATGGCTAAAAAAGTTCTTGATTTAAATATAAGTGATGTAGTTTTTGATAGAGGTTGATTCGCATACCACGGTAGAGTAAAAGCTTTAGCTGAAGCTCTAAGAGAAGGTGGCCTTAAATTTTAATTATTTAATACTAAAAAAGTATGGCTTTTTCTGGAAAAGACAAATGAAATAAAAAATTTCAAAAACCAAGAAAAGAATTCAAAGAAGAATTACTTTCTATTGATAGAGTAACAAGAGTTAACTCTTGAGGTAGACAACTTAGATTCAGAGCTGTTATGGTTATCGGAGATGGTAAAGGAAATGTAGCTTTATGAACTGGTAAATCTTGGGAAGTTGTTGATGCTATTGCAAAAGCTGTAGCTGATGCAAAAAAAAGATTAATTACTGTAAAAATTGAAAATTGAACTGTTCCATATAATGTTGAAGCTAAATTCAAAGCTGCTAAAGTTATGGTTCATCCTGCTTCAGATGGTACATGAATTATTGCTTGAGGAGCTATGAGAAAAATTTTAGCTACAGCAGGTTATACTGATGTATTAGCTAAAAGATATGGTTCAACAAATTTAATCAATAATGCTAAAGCTACTCTAAAAGCTTTATCATCTTTTAAATAATAAATATTTATTAACGATATTACACTATGTTATCATTAAATAACGTAAAATCTACTGCATGATCTAGAAAAACTTCAAAAAGAGTAGGTAGATGAAATGGTTCATGAAAATGAACATTTTGTGGTAGAGGTATGAATGGTCAAAATTCAAGATCTGGTGGTGGTACAGCTGCTTGGTTTGAATGAGGACAAACTCCTCTATTTAGAAGAATGCCAAAATTAAAAGGTTTTTCAAATGCTATGTTTACAAAAGAATATAACATTGTTAATTTATCTGATTTAGAAGTTTTATCTTCTAAATGAATTACTGAGGTTAATAAAGAAGTTTTACTTGCTAACAGAATTATCAGAGATAAGAACTTAGAAGTAAAATTATTAGCTAAAGGTGAGTTAAAAGCTAAATTAACTGTTGTTGTAGATAGAGCTTCTGCTTCAGCTAAAGAAGCTGTTGAAAAAGCTTGAGGAAAAATTGAAACAAAATAATTAAAAAACCTGAGCTTTTAGTTTGGGTTTTTTATTTTTTTATGTATAATAAAGATTATAATAATTTATAATTAATTTTATCTTATGATTAAGAGTATAAAATCTGTGTTTGGTAACAAAAATATCAGAAAAAAAATAATTGCTACTCTTTTATTAGTTTTAGTTTATAAAGTATTATCTGTAATCCCAGTATATGGTGTAGATACTACTAAACTAGCAGCTATTATAGAAGCTAATAAGTGATTATCATTTTTTAGTGCTTTGATGGGTGGATGATTATCAAATTTTTCAGTAATATTAATGGGATTATCTCCATATATTAATGCATTAATTATAATTCAATTACTTTGAGTTATAGTTCCAAAAATTTGAGATTTACAAAAAGAAGGAGAACAATGACAAAAGAAAATTACTAAAATGACTAGATGGTTAACTCTACCTTTAGCATTTGTTCAATCTTACGGTATGATAGTTTTACTAAATACTTTAGCTTGATGAACAATTATAGATTTAGCAGATACTAAAACAGTATTAATGGCTATGACTATTGTAACTGCTGGTACTGTTTTCTTAATGTGGTTATGAGAATTAATGACTGAAGTATGAATTGGTAATGGTATATCTGTTATTATTACTGCTTGAGTATTAGCTTGAGTACCATGAGTTATTATGTCACATATGAGCGCAGGAACTTATGGTTTATTTGCAGGATTATTATTAGCTACTTTAGCTATTGTATATGTGATAATAAAATTTACAGAAGGTAATAGAAGAATTCCAGTTATATATACTAGAACATGAAGAGAAGAAAAATCTTATTTTCCAATAAGAATTAATCAAGCTTGAATGATTCCTATTATATTTGCTGTTTCATTAATTACGTTTCCTTCAATAATTGGACAATTAATGACTTCATCTGCAAATGATAATGTACTTAAAGTTTGAACTTTTTTAGTTGAACATTTTAGTATGACAAATCCTTCTTGGTTTTTCATTGCAGCTTACTTTTTACTTGTAATTTGATTTTCATTTTTCTATGTATCAATTACATTTAATACTGAAAATATTGCTGAAAGTATTCAAAAAAGAGGTGGTTATATTCCTGGAATAAGACCAGGTTCAGAAACTGCTGCATATTTAACAAAAGTATCAGGGCATTTAAATTTATTTTGAGGATGATTTTTAGCACTTATTGCTATATTACCATATGTTATTTGAAAACTTATGTGAGGTCAATCAGTAGATTTTATTATATCTGCTTCTTGATTAATAATTATAGTTTCTGTAATATTAGATGTAGTTAGAAAAGTTGATGCTGAATTAAAAATGTATGATTATTCTAAATATAATTAATAAAAAAACACTTCGTAAGAAGTGTTTTTTTATTTGTCTAAATAATCTGTAAATAATTTACCATCTAAATGATCTATTTCATGTTGAACTATTCTAGCACTTAATCATTCTAAAATAAGAGTTTTTTTAGATTTTTTTTCATCTAAATATGTAAGTTTTATAGTTTTAAATCTTTCAACATCTCATTTTTCACCAGGTATAGATAAACATCATTCACTATCACATTCTGTAATTTTTGAATGCTCAGTAATTTCTGGATTTATCATTATAACAGTTTTAAAATTTTCATCATCCCGATCTTTAAGTAAACTTACTATTACAAGTCTTATAGAATGTCATACTTGAGGTGCTGCAAGTCATACTCATCCATTTTCAGGATTTTTAATATATTTTAACATTTCACGACCTAATTTGACAGCATCATTAAAATTTTTATCTGTTATTTTATCAGCAATTCTTCTAAGAATAGGGTTATTGTCTCCAGTTTCTATTTTTAGCATTTTCAATTTTGTAAATAATAATTGTTCTCATTATAATTAAAAAATGCTATTATGCAAATATTAGCTTCTTTATTATTTAAACTTTACAAAATTATTTATATCTATAAAATATATACAAAATATATAATTCCAAATTAAAATATGATTGAGTCAAGTAAAAAACAAGAAAATTCTAGAGTTATTTCACCAACTGAAAATATAAATGATAAGCTAGTTTTCTCAAATATTTTGAGACCTTTAAAGCTAGAAGATTATGTATGACAAGACTCTATAAAAAAACATCTTTCAGTTTCAATTAACTCTTCAAAAATAAGATGAGAAACTTTAGATCATATACTTTTTTATTGACCACCATGACTTTGAAAAACTACAATTTCAAATATTATTGCTCATGAAATGGAATCAAATCTTAAATCTACAAGTGGACCTGCAATAGAAAAACAATCAGATTTGGTTAGTATATTATCAAATTTAGAAGAATGAGATATACTTTTTATTGATGAAATACATAGACTTAGACCACAGGTTGAAGAAATACTTTATACAGCAATGGAAGATTTTGAAATAGATATTATGGTTTGAAGTGGAACTTGAGCACAAAGTGTAAAGTTGCCTTTAAAAAGGTTTTGTTTAATTTGAGCAACAACTAGATTATCTGCACTTTCAAATCCACTTAGAGATAGATTTTGAAATATTTTAAAACTTGATTTTTATAGTAGTGATGAATTATCAAAAATAATTCACAATAACTCATTTAAATTAGATTTAAGCCTTTCTAATTATGCTCTTGATTCTATATCTAAAAAATCTAGATGAACACCTAGAATCTCAAATAGATTGCTAAAAATCATAAGAGATTATCATACTATTTGAAAAGACTTACAAAATCAAAATATAATTGATGAAATTTTTTCAGATATATGAATTGATGATTTATGACTTGATTATTTAGATAGAAAATATTTAAATACAATTAATGATAAATTTTCTTGATGACCTGTTTGATTAAATACACTTTCAAGTGCGATTTGAGAAGAAGAATCTACACTTGAAGATGTAGTTGAACCTTATCTTTTGCAAATTGGTTTTATTGAAAGAACTCCAAGAGGTAGAAAAATAACATATGATGCTATTAATCATTTAAAAAAATAATTATGATTTTTAAAAAAACAAATATAGAAAAATACAATTTAGTAGATTGAGTTGAAATAGTTAAAGAACAAATTAATAATAAAATATCTAAAACAAAATGAGTTTTTGTTATTTTAGTTGCTTGATGAACTGCAAGTTGAAAAACTTCAGCTGTTGCAAAAAAAATAAAAGATTTTTTTCCTGATTCTCAAATATTATCTATGGATAATTATTATAGATGACCTAGTTTCATGGCTGAGCATAAAGATTATAATTTTGATCAACCAGAAGTTTTAAATCTAGAATTATTTTTTAAACATTTAAAAGATTTAAAAAAGTGAAATGATGTAATGATTCCAGATTTTGATTTTAGAAATGATCCAAAAATGGATGCTATTAAAATTAAATCTAGTAAAATTATAATTGTTGAAGGACTTTTTGCTTTAACTGACAAGATTTCTAAACTTTGAGATTATAAAATATTTGTTGATTTATGAAGTCATAGCCAAATACTTAGAAGGTTATTTAGAGATGTTGAAAGAACATGAGATAAACCAAAAGATATATTAAAATATTTTTTAGAAGTTGTCTCACCTATGCATAAAAAATATATAGAACCAACAAAGAAAAATGCAAATGTTATTTTGATTAATGATTATATTCCAGAACTTGAAGCACAAAATGCAAAAATAAAAGAAACAAAACTTAGATTTAAAGTTACAAGAAAAGATTTAAAATGAGTTTTGGATGAAATTATTTATAAACTATGAGGTAGTTATGTTTGAAAAATAGAACAAACTGATTTTTTCTTTAATCCAAGTAACTGAAATTTTAAAAAAACAGGTGAAATTTTAAAAATATGAAAAATTTGATTTAATAGATATTTCTTTACGTATTTTTGACCTAAAAGTGATAAAAAACTTTATGAGGATAGATATACTATGAAATTTTTCATTGATTATAATACTTTATTGGCATTTAAAGAACTTTATCCTAATGAGATTGTAGAAATATCTAAACTAAGAAGAACATTCTTCTTATCGTGAGTTTTGATATGTTTAGATGAACTTGAAAACTGAGATAATTATTTGATGTTTAAGTTTGATGAAAAAACATGAAAATCAACTATTTTAGATGTTTTAGAACATTTACAAATAGATGCTAGAACAGGAGTTAAAAAATCTTATATTGAATTAATAACAAAATAATGTCTATCTGGCAAACAAAATCTTGGCAAGAAATGCTTTTGAAATCCAAACAAATTGAAAAAATAATAGAGATTGATAATATTTTTATAGAAAAAAGAAGTATTTGACTTGGACAATTTTGATTATTTGTTTTATGAATTGATAATTTAAGTATAAATAATGATTTTTTAAACAAAGTTAAATCACTTTGTAAAATTGAAAAGTCATTATTTATACAATTTGAAAATATAGATTATACAAGTAATTTATATGTAGAATTAACGTGATTTACTAATAATTATTATAAAAAATTTATAACTCCATATACTGCAATTATAGATTTAAATTTGAGTGAAGATGAGATTTTATCTATGATGAAACCTAAATGAAGATATAATATAAAATTAGCAGAAAAAAAGTGAGTATTAGTTAAGGAAGTAGAAAAAACAAAAGAAAATGTAGAGATTTTTTATAATCTTATGCTTGAAACTACTTCTAGAGACAATTTTAATTGAAATAGTTTAGATTATTATATTTCATTTTTAAATAATATTAAAGATTCGAAATTATTTATTGCTTTTGTAGAGGATAAACCTATTTCAGCCTGAATTTTTACATATGTTTGAAATGTTGCAATTTATTATTATTGAGCATCTACTAGTGATAGCAATTATAGGAATTTGATGTCACCATATTTACTTCAATGGACAGCTATTTGTAAAGCAAAAGAACTAGGATTGAAAATTTATGATTTTTTATGAGTTGCAACTCCATGAGAAGAAAATAGTCATTTACAATGAGTTACAGATTTTAAATCTAAATTTACTTCAAATATTATAAAAGTAAGTGATAGTTATATATTTATAAATAATAAAATTAAATATAATTTGTTACAAATAATTAGAAAAATAAAAAGATAAGAAAATTCTTATCTTTTTTCTTGATTTTAAAATGAGAATGATTACTATTTTAGTAATATTTTATTTATTAATTTAAAAATATGTTTGAATTACCAAAATTACCTTATGAAAAAAATGCTTTAGAACCTTATATTTCAGCTGAAACTCTTGAATATCATTATGGTAAACATCACCAAGCTTATGTAACAAATTTAAATAATTTGATTGTTTGAACTGAGTTTGAAAATATGAGTCTTGAAGAAATAATTAAAAAATCAAGCGCTGGTATTTTTAATAATGCAGCTCAAGTTTGGAATCATACTTTTTATTGGAATTGTTTATCACCAAATGCATGAGGAGTAGCAAATGGAGAAGTATGAGAAATGATTGTTCGTGATTTTTGAAGTTTTGAGACTTTTAAAGAAAAATTTAGTGCAAGTTGTATTTCAAACTTTGGTTCTGGATGGACTTGGCTTGTTTTAAACTCTGATTTAAAATTAGAAATTTATAATACTAGTAATGCAGCAACAACTCTTACAACTGATAAAAAGGCACTTTTAACTTGTGATGTTTGGGAACATGCTTATTACATAGATACAAGAAATGCTAGACCAAAATACGTTGAAAATTTTTGGAATCTTGTAAATTGGGATTTTGTAAATGCAAATTTGAAATAAAATAAAAAGACTAGAGAATCTAGTCTTTTTATTTGTATAAAAGCATTATTTAATTATATTTTTATAAATTAATTTTTAAATGTAAAAAATGCTTCCAGAAGTAGATATTTTTTCAGATGGATGAGCTAATCCAAATCCATGAAAATGAGCTTATTGAGTTATTTTGAGTTATAAATGAATCAAAAAAGAGTTTTCTGCTGGTTATAAGCTGACAACAAATAATAGAATGGAATTAACTTGAGCTATAACTTGACTTGAAAAATTAACAAAAAAATCAAAAGTAAATTTGTATACAGATTCTCAGTATACTATAAATGGTATAGAATTAGGTTGGGCAAAAAAATGGAGGGAAAATAATTGGTATAGGACAAAAACAGAGAAAGCTGTCAATTTTGATTTATGGGAAAAATTGCTGGAATTAGTTTCATATCATGATGTAAAATTTCATTGGGTAAAATGACATAATGGACACTTAGAAAATGAGAGATGTGATGAATTAGCTACTCTGACTATGAATATGGACAATTTACTAGATGATATTAATTATATACCAAGTGTTGAAGAACTTCAAAAAATGACTAATAGTTTTTTACAAAAAAATAATTCTTTAGATAAAAAATCTATAGATAAAAATTTAAAAGTATTAAAATCATGAGATATTTGTCGTAAATGTTGAACTTCAGTTGAGAAAAAAATACCAAAACATACATCTAAAACAAAAACTCAAAATTATTATTATGAATATTATTTATCATGTCCAAATTGCAAAACAAACTATATGGTTCTTAGTGCAAAAAGAGAAATAAATACTCTGAAAATATAAAAAACTCTGCGAAGCAGAGTTTTTTTATT
>CALMJA010000047.1 GCA_937864295.1 uncultured Candidatus Altimarinota bacterium
AAGAAGTTTATCAAGAATTATTAGATCATTTTGATCATAAAGATATTATACAACAACATAAAATAGGTGGTTTTAGACTTGATTTTGTAATTAAAACTAAATTAAAAGATGTAGTTTTAGAATGTGATGGGAAAGCATATCATCAATCAGATGAGGCTCATGCTCATGATATTTACAGACAAAAAGAACTTGAAAATATGGGATTTATAATTTATAGAATATGGTCTACAAATTGGTTCCAAGACAAAGAAAACGAAATGCAAAAATTCTTACATTTTACACAATCTTTATAATAAGGAGTTTAAAAAAATGGAATTCACCCCTAACCCCTTTTCCATTTTTTAAAACAAAAAAACAAATTTATAAAATAAGAATAAAAGCCTATCAAAATGAAATTTATGGAAAAATATTTTTTGAACTTCTTCGCTTCGCTACGACCCCGTTGCACTCTCGCTTCGTTCCTCGCTCGGGACACATAACAGCTTCTATGAGGTTCACTCGTTGCACTTCACTCTCCCATATTTTGCTCGTTCCTCGCAAAACATCTCATAGAAGCAAACGTTATATAATATATTATAAAAATAAACCTAAATTTCAGAAATTTAGGTTTATTTTGATTTTTCTCATTTGACTATTGGGTATTTTATATATAATAATATTCTATAATTTTCGGTGTGTGCGTTAAGTGGGGACGAATTCACTTGTCATTTTGAATGATTTTATTCTTTTTGATTAAGTGGATAATGCTGGTTCGAGTCCAGTCACGCCGACCAATTTTTTAAAGTCTAGGATAATCCTAGACTTTTTATTTTCAAATTTGTTCTAATTCTGCATTTTTTTCTTCTATATATTTCATAAATTCTTTTCTTTTGTATTTGTAAATATAAAGTCATAACACAAAAAATGCAACTAACATAACTTTTCATATATGATTTACAATTGTTTCATAGTATTTTCAAAATACAACTCATAGAGTTATTATTGTGACTGACCGAATTATTGATCATAATACATTGTATAACATAAAAGTCATACTTTTCATTCACATGCTTCATGCTATAAAAGGTAGAAATGCTCTAGTTATAGGATGAAATTTTCATAGAGTTATTCAAAGAGGTCACCATTTATTTATACCTGATTTTAGATATTTTACTTCTGTTAATCATATACCAAACCAAATTCAATATTTTGCAAAAAAACTATCTCAATATATTTTTCCAAGTAAATATCATATATAATTTCATATAATTGCTCAAATAGATGCAATTATATAAATATAAATTAAATTGCTAGTACTTATTTTTGCAAAAAATGAACCTACAATTAAAAGTATATTTTGACCAGGTACAACAACTCATAATACTGGAAATGCTTCTATTAAACTACTAGTAAAAGCTATTAAAAAATTCCAATTTCAAAGTCATTGAATTAATTCTTCTAATTTTTTTATTAAATCAATTATTAATTGTTTATCAAAAATTGATACAATTGCAATTATTATAGTTAATCAAATAAGGATTATATTTAGCACATGAAATATATTTTGTATTATCTTTTTTATTAATTTTTTGTTCATATTTAAAGTTATTCTATTATTACATCTATTTTATCTAAAAAAGTAAAAAAATGTATTAATAAAATAAAAATATTTTGACTATTTTATTATTTATTGTAGATAAAAAAATTAAATATATTTTAATTTGCATTTTTAGCTTTTTAATTAAAATTAAGACAATATTTTTTTAGTGATTTAAATATGGATGTTTTAAAAAATAGATACGTTTATTTATGATTATCTTTAGCTTTGGCAGTTATTTCTATTTTCATGCTTTTATTTTGAAAGTTAAATCTAGCTATAGATATGACTTGAGGTATTAATCTAGAATATAGTTATGAAAATTCTATAAGTATAGATAAAATTAGAGAAGAATTAGAGAAAGAAAAAGATTTACTTTTATTAAATAATCAAAAAGTAATTAATAATATAGGTGTTTACTCTATCACTTGAGAAAAAGCATTTTCTATTGTTGCTTGATTTGATTCAACTATAGATGAATCTGTTTTAAATTGATTAAAAACAGAATTTAAAACTAAAACTTTTGAAGTTTTAAAAGCTATGGACTCTACAATAGTAGAAACAAAATATACAAATATTTGAAAAAGTTTTGGTGATTATATTAGAAAAACTGCAATTTTAACTCTTTGATTAGCTATAATTTGAATTGCAATTTATGTTGCTTACGCATTTTCTTGAGTTGCTGGATGAATAAGTACATTTTCATTTGCAATTATTACCTTAATTACATTGTTCCATGATGTAATAATAGCTGCATGATTATATATTATTGTAGGTTATTTTTACAAAGATTTTCAAATTGATACTTTTTTTATTACAGCACTTTTAACTATATTAGGTTATAGTATAAATGATACTGTTGTTATTTTTGATAGAATAAGAGATAATCTTAGAAAATTTGCTTGAAAACCTTGAAAAGAATGAAAAGATTTATATGAAATTATAAATTTATCAATTTCTGAAACATTAAGAAGAAGTTTCTATACTAGTTTAACTTTACTTTTAGTTTTACTTACTATTTTCTTCTTTGGTCCTGAAAGTTTATCAGGGTTTATATTAACTATGTTATTTTGAGTAACTGTAGGTACATATAGCTCTATTTTCAATGCGTCACCATTATTATATCAAATGAATAAGGATAAAAAATTAACAGTTTATAAAAAAATAGTTATAAATCCAGAAGATAAAATAGTTGTTTAATTAATTTTTAGATGAAATTAAATATTCTCAAAAAAGTTTTTTCTACTTATGTAGATACAGTTTGAAAGACAAATGTAATATTTGTCTTCTTTTTTGGTATATTTGTTTCATTTATGGTTGTTATGGAACCATTATTTTTCTCTGAAATCATAAAAAAAATAGAAAACTATTATCAAACTTGAACATATGTTTATTATGATATAGTTAAAACCATGATTTATTGGGCTATTTTTATAGTAGTTACAATAATATTAATGTATATTTATAGATATTACATTGTAGATGTTCTTGCTTTAAAAAATTATAAAAATGTTTTTTTAAAGTATGTTCAAAATGTTTTTGATATGCATTATTGATTATATCTTGGTAAAAAATCAGGAAGTATTTATAAAAATTTTGATAGGTGAGTAGAAGTACATTTTTTACTTATTTTTGAATTTTTTAATAATATATTTAAATCTATTTTTTCAATTCTTATTATTGTCGTTGTACTATTTATTATAGATTGGAAAATGGCTTTAATTGCTTTGTCTATGCTTCCATTTATGATTATGTTTTGAATTTATTTCAATAAAATAACTTGAGAAAGACAAAAAAAATTAAATGAAAGATGGGATGCTATTTACTGAGTAGTTTGAGATTCAATGAGTAATTTCTTATTATTTAAAACTCTATGATTAGAAAAAGTATTTTTTACAAAATTAAATACTTGAATGACTGACATTTACAATGATCAGTTAAAAGTTTCTAAACAATGGTCTATTTCAGATATTTATACTGCAATATTGATTATGGTTTCTAGACTTCTTGTTTTAGGTTTTGGTATGTACTTTTTAGTTAAATGACAAATTGATTTTTATACTTTATTTGTTGTATTTTCATATTTAGGTTGGATTTACTTTCCACTTTGAGCTATATTTTCTATGTTAAAAAAACTTCAAGAAAATATTTTAGCTGTAGAAAGATTTTATGATGAATTTGATGAAATAGAGCAAGATTTAAAAAATGATTCTGGAAAAAAAATAGCAAAAATAAAATGAAATATATCTTTTTCTGATATAAATTTTTCATATATAAAATGAAAAAAAGTTTTAAATTGATTAACTTTTGATATTAAATCAGGTACTAAAAATGCGTTTGTATGAAATACTTGATCTTGAAAAAGTACAATTGTAAATCTTATTCTTAGATTTTGGAATTCAGATAGTTGAAGTATTTCATTTGATTGAATTGATATAAAAGATATTTCAAAAAGTTCTATTCGTGATCATATTTGAATAGTAACTCAAGATAATTCTCTTTTCAATTTATCAATACTTGAAAATTTAAGATTTGCTAAACCAAAAGCAACTATAAAAGAAATAAAACAAGCTCTTATAGATGCACAAGCTGAATTTGTATTTTGACTTGAAAATTGACTAGATACAGTTATTTGAGAAAGATGATTAAAACTTAGTTGATGAGAAAAACAAAGAATATCTTTAGCTCGCTTATTTTTGAAAAATCCAGAAATTTTAATTTTGGATGAAGCAACAAGTGCACTTGATAATAAAACAGAAAAACTTATTCAAAAAGCATTAGACAAACTTATGAAAGGTAGAACTTCTATAGTAATTGCTCATAGATTATCTACTATTCAAAATAGTGACAATATATTTGTTCTTGAAAATTGAAAAATTGTAGAATCATGAAATTATGATGAACTTATGTCTAATAAATCTAAATTTTATAATTTAGCAAATCCAGAACATTTAATAATTAATTAGAAATAAATGATAAATCACTTAGGAATAATTATGGATTGAAACCGTAGATGGGCAAAAGATAAAATGTTGCCTGTCTTTATGTGACATAAAGCATGAGCAGATAATGTAAAGAAAATAGCTACTCTTTGTCAAAATAAAGGTATTAAATACATAACTCTTTGGGCTTTATCTACTGATAATTTAAGTAAAAGACCGAAAGAAGAAGTAGAATGAATTATTAAGCTTATAAATAATATAGAGAGTTTTTTATGAGATATGCTTAAAGAAAATCTTAGATTTGAAACTATTTGAAATATAAGTGAACTTCCAGAAGAATCTCAAGTAATTTTGCAAAGAGTAAAAGATAATACAAAAAATAATTCTTGAATAACTCTTGTTTTAGCACTTGTATATTGATGACAAGATGAGATAATTAGAGCTACAAAGAAAATAATAAAAGATTGACTTAATCCTGATGAGATAACAAAAGATAAGTTTAGAACATACTTAGATACTGCTAATTTCCCAAATGCTGATGTGATTGTTAGAACTGGTTGAGATATAAGGCATTCTTGATTTTTACTTTTTGATAGTGAATATAGTGAATATTATTTCACAAATAAAAAATGGCCAGAATTTGATGAAGTTGAGCTTGATAAAGTGATAGAATTTTTTCTAAATTCTAAAAGAAACTTTTGAAAATAATTTAAATAATAAGATATTAAAAAATGCTTCCATCTTGGTATAATGAATACAAACAAAAAATAGAAGATTCTATAAAAGATTATTTAGATAATTATTTTTTGGAAAATGAAAATGAGATTTTAAAAGAATTTAGCGAATCTATTTATTATAGTGTTGCTTGAGGTAAAAGAATCAGAAGTATACTTGCTTTGGAGTTTTATTTACTTTTTTCAAATAAAACACTAGTTGATATTGATTTGGAATCAAAAGATGAGATTCATGATATCTTAAAATTTTGTATCGCTTTAGAATTTCTTCATAGTTATAGTTTGGTTCATGATGACCTACCAGCAATGGATAATGATGATTATAGAAGATGAGAACTAACAACTTGGAAAAAATATTGAGAAGCAAATTGAGTTTTGGTTTGAGATTTATTAAATTCACTTGCTTTTGAAATCCTAGGAGAATTAAAAAATCAAATAGTTTGATTAGAATTAATAAAGAAATTTTGAAAAAGTGTAGGGCTTTATGGTATGATTTGATGACAAGTACTTGATTTACATTTTGAAAAAAATAACAAAGATTTAACTCTTGAAAAACTTGTTGAAGTTCACAATAAAAAAACAGGAGCACTTATAGAGTTTTCAGTTTTCGGTTGAATTTTATTATCAGGTTTTAAATGAAGTTTAGAAAAGTATCTTGATTTTTGAAAGAAAATATGACTTGCTTTTCAAGTAAAGGATGATTTACTTGATGTAGAATGAACAAAGGAAGAAACTTGAAAAAGTGTATGATGAGAACAAAAATGATTTGTTTATTTTATATGAATTGAAAAAACAAGAAAATATTTAAATGAATTAGCTGAAGTTTGTTTGACTACAATTTCTAGTTTGAAATCTCAAAAATTAGAATTTTTAGTTTGATATATAAGAGATAGAAAAAAATAAAAGACCTAAAGGTCTTTTATTTTTTTAATTTTTTTCAGCAATTATTACAAAAAATTGCATTTTCAGGATTTTCAGTAAAGCATTTTTTACAAGTATTAGTAGATTTGTTTATATGAATTATATTTGTAGAATCTAAAAATATTACCACTGTTATTGATGAAACTATAGCTATAATTACAGGTCAAAGTAACATAAGAAATCATGCTATAAATTTTCATATTACAGACATTGGAACCATATCTCAATATCATGTTGTTGTCATTGTTACAACTGCCCACCACAAAGTTTGAGGTATTGAAATAAATGATTCTCTATTTCAATATTCTTTTTCTACTAAAAAAACAAGTGTAGAACTTATTATTAAAATAATTAATATTGTTACTATTGCAGATAAATATTCAACTTTATGCTTACTTATTCAATTAATTATTTTCGAAATTATAGGTATTCTTTCTATTAATTCAAAAATTCTAAAAATTCTAAAAATTCTAAATATAACAAAAATTGAATAAGTTCAGATTCAATAAATAAATATTAATATAAAAAATGGTAAAAATGATAATAAATCTAAAATATTCATTAGTTTAAATGGAAATTTTGTTTTATCACTTGAATTTTTCCATCTGTAAAAATATTCTATTAAAAAAGTAGTTGAAATAATTAAATCTGCAATAAAAAAATACATTAAATATTTTTCATTATAACCTGGAATACTACTTAAAAATACAATAAAAATAGATACAAATATAAAAAATATAATTGTATAATTTGCAATTAATCCAATTTTTGTATCAGTTCTTTCAAATACAGTATTTTTATCCTCATCTGGAATTTTATATCCATATTTTACTTCTCTGTATTTATTTTTTATGTATTTAAATATCATTTTTGTATTTTAAATATATTTTTATTTATTATAACATATTTATTTATAGTAAACAAAAAAAGACGATTTAAATCGTCTTTTTATTTTATTATTTTATCAATTAATCCATATTTTAATGCTTCTTCAGCCGTCATAAAGTTATCTCTATCACAATCTTTTTCTATTTGCTCTAGTGTTTTTCAAGTATGTTTTGCAAGTATTCTATAAAGTCTTGTTCCAGTTTTAATTATATGTTCAGCAGCAATTCTTATATCTGTTGCTTGTCATTCAGCTCATCCAAGAGGTTGGTGAATCATTATTTCACTATGAGGTAGAGAAAATCTTTTTCCTGGTTCTCCTCAGGCTAAAATAATTGATCCCATACTAGCTGATAATCAAATACTTACTGTATGGACTGGACATTTTACATATTGCATAGTATCATAAATTGCAAGTCAAGCTGTTACATGTCATCCTGGAGAATTTATATAAAGTGTTACTGGTGCTTTTGGATCTTGTTTTTCAAGAAATAAAAGTTGAGCAATAACAGTATTTGCAACATGACTATCTATAGCATCACCTAAGAATATAACTCTATCTTCAAGTAATCTACTATATATATCATAAGCTCTTTCTCAATTTGGTCCTTTATCTATAACAGTTGGTATTAAATTAGCTCTAATTGGATTAGTTTGTTTAGACATTTTTTATTATTTAAATATTAAACTTCAATTATATTAATTACATATTTTATTATATCAAACTTTTTTTAATATATAAAATATTTGTTTAAAATATAGCTTTACAAAAGGCTTATTGTGTATACAATAAATAATATTTTAAAAGAATTTAAACCAATATATTATGTTAGAAAATTTACTTTTCCCAGAAATAAAACAAACTCCAGATGAAATAATATCTAAATATCCAAAGAGAAATAGTGATTTGGTAGTTACTAGAATAGCTCCAAGTCCAACATGATTTTTGCATATTTGAGCTGTTTATTCTACGCTTTTAGATGTAATAGTTGCTAAAAAAAATGCTTGAGTAGTTTTTCTTAGAATTGAAGATACTGACCAAAAAAGAGAGATAGAATGAGCTGCAGAAAAATTTGTAGATATATTTAGAATGTTTTGACTTAACTTTGATGAAGGTCCAGTTTGAGAAAACTATGCAGATATAGGTAATTATTGACCTTATACTCAATCAAAAAGAGAACAAATTTATAAAGTATTTATAAAAGATTTAGTTGCTAGGTGACTTGCTTATCCTTGTTTTTTAACTGAGGAAGAAATAAGTGAAACTAGAGCAATTCAAGAGGCTTCAAAAGTACCAACAGGTATTTATAAAGAATATTCTCCTTGGAGATATGCATCAAATGATGATATAAAAAAAGCACTTGAAGAAAATAGAGAATTTGTAATTAGACTTAAATCATCTTGAGAAATAACTAAAAAAATAGATGTAAAAGATATAATTAAATGAGTTGTTTCAACACAAGAAAATTTTTTAGATATAGTTATATGTAAAAAAACATGAATTCCAACTTATCATTTTGCCCATCTAATTGATGATTTTTTGATGTGAACAACACATGTAATTAGATCAGATGAATGGTTCGCATCACTACCTTTGCATCTAGAATTATTTAATATGATGTGATGGAAAGCACCACAATATGCTCATTATTGACCACTTGTTAAAATAGATTGAGAAGGGAAGAGAAAACTATCAAAAAGAAAAGATTTAGAAGCTGATGTAGAGTTTTATTTTAGAGAATGATATATGGTAGAATCAATTATTGATTTCTTATCAAATATGATAAATGCATGATTTGAAGATTGGAGAAAACAAAATCCATATTCATCATTTCTTGATTTTGATTTTAAACTTGAAAGAGTAAATACTGCAGGAGCTTTAGTTGATATTGATAAATTAAATTGGGTAAGTTCAAATACTATAAAAAATATGGAAACTGAAGTTTTATATAATAAATTATTAACTCATTTAAAAAAATATGATAATGATTTTTTTAATATAGTTTCATCTTTTCCATCTATATATAACTTAAAAATAGTTAATGAATTAAAAACAAAATTAAGAAAATTTAGTGAATATAAAGAAAATACATTCTTTTTATATTCTGATTCAAAAATACCAGCTAATGATTTACTTGTAAATCAAAAAATGAAAATTGAAGATTTTGATACTGTTAAAAAATGATTAGAATTAACTCTTGATTTATTAACTTCAAGAACACAAGATTTTATAAGTATTGATGAAGTTAAAAATACTTTTATTGAATACATAAATAAAGCTGAAATGAAGAATGGTCAAGTTTTGTGGCCAGTTAGGTGTGCACTTAGTTGAGAAGAATTTTCTCTGTGAGCATTAGAATTAGTTTATATTTTAGGATTAGAAAAATCTATTTATAGAATTAAAAATACACTTAATTCTTTAAAGTAAATAAATTAAATAGTCAAACAAAATATTTTCATATTTTTTGAAGTTTGGAGTTTTTATGTTAAAATTATTTAAATATTAATAATTTAGAGATATGAATTACGAAGCATTAAAATTACTTATAAAATCACTTGTTGCAAATTTTAAATGTACTAATTGTACAGGTTCTATTACTGAAAAAGAAATAAATTTAAATTGAATAGAGTGAGAAAAAATTGTACTTGAAATGAATTGTGCTAATTGTGGTAAAAAAACTATAGTAAAGTCAGAAGTTATGTCTGTTGATTTAACTAAAATGAATTTAAGTAAAGAACAAATAGTTATGTTGAAAAATACTATTGAAAATAATAATGCTAATAAAATTTTAAATAGTCAATCTCTTATTAATGATACTTGTATTGTTGAATTAAACAGAGATTTAAAAAAAGAAAATCTAAATGTTTCAGATTTATTTGAAACAGAATAAAAACACTTGATTTATATCTAAAATAAAGTATATTTTTAAAAATGTACTTTATTTTTTTGTTTAAAAATTATGATTAAAAAATTATTATTAATTATATTAATTATTGTTACATTATACATCGTATCTATTTTTGTATCGCCAACACTTGCTGATAAAATAGAAAGTAGTTTTGGATTTACTTGATTTAATCAAAAAATAAGAGATTTAAAATCATGAGTAGACTCTACTTATACAAATATTCCTTCAAAAGATGAATTTTTGGAAACATATGATCAAGCAAAAATACAAGCTGAAATTAAGGCAAAAGATGCTTTGAATTGAGTTAATGAAGTAAAATGAAATATAGATGAAGTAAGATCGACTCTTAGCTGAGCTGCTAGTACTTACAAAGAAGTAAAAACATCAATTGAAACTACAAAAGCACAAGTTGAGACATGAGTAAATGCTATAAAAACTACAGCAGACACTTTAAATCAAGTTAGTAATACATTAAATTGAGCTTTATCAGGAACTTTAAATAAATAACACTTATATTATGATTTTATCTGATTCAAGAATAAAACAAAAATTAGCTTCATGAGAATTAGAAGTAATTTCACTATGATGATATGATATAAATGAACAAGTATGACCTGCTAGTTTAGATTTCAGATTATGAACTACTTTTAAAATATATAGAAAATCAAGACAAACAGTTATAGATTCTAGAACTTGATTTGATAAAGAACATATAGAAACTATAACTTTGGTTGATTGAGATAAATTTGTACTTCATCCAGGTGATTTTGTGCTTTGAGTTACTATGGAAAAAATAAAAATTCCATATGATTTAGTTGCAAGATGTGAATGAAGAAGTAGTTTAGGTAGATTATGAGTAATAATTCATTCTACTGCTTGATTTGTAGACCCAGGTTTTGAGTGAACTATAACTCTAGAAATGACAAATATAAATGAATTACCTATTGCTCTTTATGTATGAATGAGAATTGGTCAATTTGCATTTGAAACTATTGATTGAGTTGTTGAAAATACTTATGATAAAAGAAAAGGTAGTAAATACATGAATCAAGTTTTACCAGAAGAAAGTAGGTCAAGCTTAGATTTATATTAAAAAGACAATAAAATGTCTTTTTATTTAATTAATAATTAAAAAAATAAGTGAGAAAATATTTTATAAAGACGTTTTGATGTGCAATGAATCAGGCTGATAGTGAAAAAATAAATATGATTTTATTACAATCATGATTTATGATAACAACTAATTGGATTGATGCTGATTTGATAGTATTTAATACTTGTAGTGTAAGACAAAAATGAGAAGATAAAGTTTTTGGATTTATTGAAGAAATACATAGAGAAAACGAAAAAAGAGCTGATAAAAATAAACATATAAAAGTCTGAATTACTTGATGTATGGTTAGAAAAACAGGTCTTGATAGTAAATATTTAGATTGATATAAAAGAGATAAAAATAATAGTAAAAAAATAAATACATTAAATGATTCAAAAGAAATATTTAATAATGATGATAAACTTTTTCCTAGAAATAATAATAAAATAGATTTTGTTCTTAGAATTGAAGATACAAAATTTTTACCGCTTATGCTTACTCATATTTACAAAGAAGCTATAGGTAATGATTATAAATTTGATGATTATTTAAAATCAAAACAATTAAGAGAAAATCCATCTTCTGCTACTATTATTATACAAACTTGATGTGATAATTATTGTAGTTTTTGTATAGTTCCTTATACTAGATGAAAGGAAAATTCAAGAAGTATAGAAGATATAGTTTTTGAAGCAAAAGAAATAACTCTTGTATGACAAAATGTAAATTCTTATTGAAAACAATTTGTAGACAGAAAATTTTGGAATGAAGAAAAATGAAAATGGAATGAATGATTAGGTAAATCACCTTTTAGAAAATTACTTGAAGAGTTGGATAAAATAGGAGGATTAGATAGAATTAGATTTACATCAAGTAATCCTCATGATATGACTCAGGATATACTTGATGCACATTTTGATTTAGAAAAAACTTGTAATTACCTACATTTTGCATTGCAATCATGAAGTAATGAAATGCTTAAAAGAATGAATAGAAAACATACTTATGAAGATTTTAAAAAACAAGTTGATTATTTGAGAAGTCGTGATCCATTTTTTTCAATATCTACTGATATAATTGTTTGATATAGTGGAGAAACTGAAAAAATGTTTGAAGAAACTGTAAACGCATTTGAAGAATGTGAATTTGATTTTACATACAATGCTAGATATAGCGTAAGAACTTGAACAATTGCAAGTAAAATATATCCAGATGATATAAGTGATGATATAAAGGCAAGTAGATGGCATAATCTAAATGAGGAATTATTGAAATCAATTTCAAAAAGAAATAATTCTATGATTTGAAAAATTGAAAAAATACTAGTTTGCTGACAAAAAGATGAATATTTTTTCTGAAGAACTAGAAATTTCAAAGAAGTATATTTTATTTGAGAAAATATAAAAATCTGAGATTTAGTTGATGTAAAAATCGAAAGTCTTGATAGATACGTTTTAAAATGAACATTAAATTAATTATGAAAAAATTACTAAAAATATTAATTATTACATTTTCTGCATTTTTTTCATTTTTTATAAATGATTTTGTTCTAGCAAGTGAAACAACAAAAAATGAAGATAACATTATAATTGATGCATACTCTGAAAGAAGAGAAAAACTTTTTGAACTTATAAATTGAGGTAAATTAGAAACTGAAATAAGTAATCTTAAAGGTAAATTAGAACAATTAAAAGTTTGAAACAATTTAAATGATGAAACTAAGGCAAAATTATTAAAAGATATAACTAAATTAGAAGAAGAACTTATATCAATCAATAATGAAATAAAATTAAATGTAGAAAATTCAGATGAATTTGATAAGATTCTTGAAAAATATAATAGTGAAATAAAATTAAAAAAAGAGCTTGTAGATGAACTTAATAATTCTATAAAAGAAAATGAAATTAACTCAGAAAAAATAGATTTACTTTTAGATAGATATATTATAGAAAAAGCTAAATTGGAAGCATCTGAGAAAAAAGAAAAAAGTATAAAAATATATATATTTATAGTTTTTACATTGATTTCACTTGTTATTTATTTAGTTTCTAGACAATATACTAAAAATTGAAAAATAGATGCAAAAAAAAGTATTTATATAAATTTCTTTTTACTCTTTATTTATATTATATTTCTTATTTGGTTTTTCTTTTTTCTATATCCTCAATTATCTGTATTTCTTATATTTATATCTTGATATTTACTTGTTATTAATTCACATTTAATAGGTTCTTTTATGTGAAGTATAGTTGTGTTACAAAGATTTAAAATAGGTGATATTATAAAATTTGGTGAAGTTTATGGTCAAATTTCTAGAATTAGTCCACTTTATATTATACTTCAACCACTTACTAAAGAATGAATTTTTAAACAAAAGCCTGTTTATATTCCACATATAAATATACTTAAAGAAAATGTTACAAAAGATATAACAGCTGATAATTTTATTCATCAATTTGAAATTACCATAAGGGATGATTCATGAATTGATGTAATAAAATTTATAGAAGATGTAGAAAAAAATATATTAACTAAATTTTTACATAACAGATTATCATCAATAACTTGAGAAGATGATTTTTTTAGAATATCATTTGATAGAACAAATTTTTGACATATAGTTGTTGTTTTTGTTTGGAGATGAGATGATTTATTAAATAAAAAAGTAGAAAGAAAAATAATATGATTTTTTTCTAAATCTATCATAGATATAAAGAAGGAAAAAGAAAAAAAGGAAGAAGAAAAGGCAAAACAAGGAAATACATAGTATTTCCTTGTTTTTTGATTTATATATGTTATAATATATAAAATATTTTTAATAAAAAATAATGAACAGATTAACTACTTTAAATAGCGCTGAAGATAATGTAAAAAATAAGATTTCAAAATCAGAGATTACTTCAAATTCTATATCTAAGCAAATATTATCTTTGATAGAATTTTCATCTCAAGTTAATGCAGAAAGTGATGCATATAAAAAACTTCAAAACGATTTAATTATATATTTTACAAGACTTTTAGAAAGAAGAAAAGATTTAGATTTACTTAAATCTTATTTTAATCATGATAAAATAAAAGAGTTTAAAGTTATATCAAAACTTGAAAAAAATATAATGATTTATTTACCGATTTTAATAGATTATGTTTATCAACAAAAAGAATGAAAAACAGAGAGTCAACTTCAATTACTTATAAAAGAATCATTTAAAAAAATACTTATTTTACTTTTTATTTATTGAGATAAAACAAGTCTTAGTTTATTTTCTAGATTAATTAAATTGGATATTTCTGAATTAGTTAAAATGGAAGATGAATTTATTGATGCAGAAAAGAAACTCCAAGATAAGGAAAAAGATTTCATCCCATCATTTTTACAAAAAGATATATATTCTAGAACTTATAGAAGTATAATCGAAAAAACAGATGAAAAATATAGTTCAAACTGAACAAAATCAAGAGAAGAATTTAGAAAAGATGTAGCTATAAAAGAAATAGAAATAACTACTAACTGATTATATAACTTGTTTTTGAAAACTATAGAACTTGATTTAAATTTAAATTTAAGACTTAAAAAAATAGCAAATGCATTTTTAAGTATTCTTTGAATGATAGATGTATTTAAAGAATTATGAATTATAGATTTATGATATTCATTAAAAAATAATAAAAAATTTGATAATCCATATTTTAAAGTTTTTTTAGATTCAGTTGAAAAATGAGATTTAGATTTAAAAACACTTATAAGTTCAATTAGAGAAAAAGATAAAAAAGTATCTATTCAAAAACAAAAGGATGTTTTAAATGATGATGATTTTGAAAATATCAAATTGCAATGAATTGATAAAAATACTTGGGATAATTTTTCAACTAATCAAAAATACACATTTTTTATAAATAAAGTATTACTTTTAAAAGAAGGAGAATTTAGATTATCAAATTCATTGATGTTAAGTCATCCTTCTAAAAAGACACTTATTTGAAATTTTTGTAATAATTATTGATATAGTAAAGAAAATGTAGATAGAAAAATAGAATTTTTTAAAAGTAAAAAATCTTTTATACTTTCTGATTTTATAAGAAAGGAATTGGATAAATTTGTTTTTTTATATGAATGGTGGGAATTTATAGTTTCAAAATGAGCTTGAAATAGTTCATCAAAAATCAATAAACCAGATTTTTTAACTGATATGATTGATAAACTGAGAGAAGATAAAGAAATAAGTGATAAGCAAGATGTTAAATTAACTTGAGAATTTTATAATCTATCTGCTGTAAATATTTGATTGCAAATAAATTTTTTGTTCAATGATTTATCAAGATGAAATATTCAATTATCTAAATTTAGAATATGAAAAATATTATTTAAAGATACTACAAAATTATATAGTGCTTGAGAAAAATCAAGTGATGAAGAATCTATCATTTATTTAGATAATGCAATTGATGCTTGTATTAATGTGCTTAACTGAAAAAAACTTACAAAAGAACAATGAGAATATATTAGATTACTTCAAGATCTTGAAATATTACCCTTAGATTTAGCAAAAATTAAAATTACTGATAAAGATAAGATAATTAAGCTTATTCCTTGATTGAAATTAGTTAAAACAAAAATTGAAACACTTCAAGAAATGAAAAGTATTTCTCAAAATGATATGGATTTAGTTTCTGGAATATTTTCTGAAATTGGATTAAATAATAGTTTATATGATTTAAGAATTTGAAATTCTATATGACCTGAAAAAGATTTTTGAAGAGTAATTGTAAAACTTATAAAAATATATAATTGAGATTTTCATAAAATAGGAGATTTAAATAGATTTAGACTTATTTGAAAATTATGAGACCATTCTGAAAATTCTATTGATAAAATAATTAAACAAGTAATAGATTTAAAAAAATTCTCATGAGTTAAAAATGTATCTTTTGAAAATTCAGCAGGACATCTTTTATCAAATCCTGAAAAGAAATCTGCTTATAGAGATATAAAAGCAAATATACTTTTGGATTCATGAAATGTGGTTGAAGTTCAAATACACTTTGAAGAAATGATTTGAGTTAAAGCTGGCGATTTTTCTCTTAATTCAAATATAAAAGACATGTTAGAAAAATCTTCTTCACTTTTAACTAGTGAAGAAGTAGATTTTTTGATAAAAAATTATTATGAATTATTTTGAAAATATCCTTCTAAAAATTTTATATTAAACATATCTACATTAAATGAAGGACAATTATCAAATGTTTCTCTTTGAGATGGTAAAATAAATTGTGATATGCTTTATAAAATTACTAGATCATTACCTGATACAAATACATCTAAATCAAAGCTTATAAAATTAGAAAGAATACTTTTTAATAGCCAATGGTCAGATGTGGTATTAAAAAATTTAGAAAGTATTTGAATAGATACTAAAATTAAAACAGATGATTTACAAAATAAAAAATCAAAAAAATAAAAAACTAGAAGATTTATCTTCTAGTTTTTTTATTTTTTATAATAACTTTTTAAATCGTCAAGCTAAAATATATACATTTTAATGAAAA
>CALMJA010000048.1 GCA_937864295.1 uncultured Candidatus Altimarinota bacterium
CTCTCCCATATTTTGCTCATACTTCGCAAAACATCTCATAGAAGCAAACGTTATGTGTAATTCAAAAAATATTTTAATAAGGTAATTTTGATAAGCTTTTTTAAAAAGGAAAATAAATTTGATTTTTATTTTTATGAGGGGTATAAAAGGTGTTTTCTCCGCTATCGCTACAAAAACGATTTATTTATAAGGTAAAAATGATTATAATTTTATAAAATAACTTACTTTTTCATGGAAGAAATTACTTCACAAATAAAATTTGACGAAGGATTTATCAAAAAACTTCTTGATAAATTAAAGATCGGAAACACAAGATCTATACACTTAAATGCAATTCCTGGTCGTTCTGCTACTCGTCTTGATTTGTTTCAATTATCAGATATTGAAGAAAATCTTCCTAAAAACTTTATTGATATACTTTTAAATAACGAGTCTTTTTCATTTGAAATTTCTTATGATAAACTAGATTTAGGGAAATTAGATGATGATGAGAAAAAAAGATTAGCTCTTAATTCTAAAAAATTAAACACTCTTGTTATTGAAAATAACGATAATTATTTAGAATTTGGAATTAAAAATTTTGGTTTTGGTTTTCCTTTACTCATTAAAAGAGATAAAACTGATCCAACAAAAATTATAAAAGCACCTCTTTTCATTTGGAATTTAGACATAGAAAGATCATACCAAAATAAAAATACATGGTTTATCAAAAGAGATGAGGATTATTCTATAAAACTAAACGAATTACTTATTTCACATCTTGCAAAAGATGAATCTATACAATTAGAAAAAATATCAAAAGATATTTTAGATGATGGACTATTGGATGAAACTGAACTTCTTGATTTATGTAAAAACATTTTATCTCAATTAAATGCTAAGGAAGAAGATATTGATATAAAAATTGAAAAATGTCCTGATGCAAAACAAATTGAAGATATTGCTAACTCAAAACCGTGGATTCAATGGAGTGGAATATTTGGAATATATCTATCTCAAAAAGAAACGATAATTCAATCGACAGAAGAATTGCTAGAAAATATAGAAAAATTTCAAAACGAAACTCTTATTTTAGAACAATTTCAAACTTCAACAATAACTGCGATTGATACTGACCCGAGTAAAGATGAGATATTAAACACTCTTACAAAAAATGAAATAAAACTTATTCAAGGACCTCCTGGAACTGGTAAAAGCCAAAGTATAACAGCTATTATTTCAAATGCTTTAGCTAATAAAGCAAAGTGTTTAATTGTGTGCGAGAAAAAAACTGCACTTGATGTTATTCAAAGTAATTTAGAGAAAGTTGGTTTAGGAAAATTTTCAATACTTATTGATGATGTTAATAAAGACAGAAAAAAAGTTATAGAAAAAGCAAGAGATATAAATGAATTTCAAGAATATTCTAATTTTTCAGAATTTGAATTTAATAATAAATATGAAAATTATTGTAGAATTAAGGAAGAGCTTAATAAAAAATATAGTGAACCTCTTAAAAAGATATTTGGTGATTTTTCTTGGAAACACTTAATAGGTTTATATCTTCGTTTCTCAAAATCTGGTAATTTTGAATATTTAAGAGAAAAACTAAATTACGATTTTTTACAATTTACTCATGACGAATATTCTCAATATTTAAACATTGTTGAAGAGGCTAGTTTTTTGTATGAAGAAGTAGAAAAAGAATCTGAAATTATTTTTAGTAGTATTGATAATGATATTTTTAAAGAAAGTTTTAAGTGGAAAAACCATGAAACAATAAAAACTGAAACTAGTAGTTTTTTAAATTTTTTAAAAGAAGTAATTTTCTATATAAAAACAAAAAATAATAATGATTGTGAAATAGTAAATATAAATCTTTTTGATCCAAAATCTATTGATGAAGGAAATTATGTTATCAATACTATTATTGAGAAGCTAAAAAATTTAAACGAACATTATACACAAGGAAACGGTTTAATTGGTGAATCATTTGATAAAAAAAGTACTTTTCAAGACTTTTCTTTTTCAATTGCATCAATCTTTAGTTCAAAATATAAGGAAACTTGCAAATTAAGAACTAATATTATTGAGATTTTAAAAGATTTGGTTGAAAAAACACTAGAATTAGAAAAATTAGGATTTAAAGAAATAGAAATACAAGATTTTAAAACCTTCAATTCTTTTAAAGAACTAAATAATTATTTTTTAAATTCTCTAGAAAAATTTGAAATTATAAAATTGAAAATTTCATCAATAATTAAAATTCAAGAAAAACTTAATTTGTATGAAGAAAATTTAAAGAAATTTTTGGCAAACAAAGTATATAACTTTCAATTTAAGCCTTTTGCGAACTTAAACACTCTTGAAAATGTATCAGAGTATTATAATAAAATTTATAATCATGTTGAAAGAGTATCACAACATTTAGACTCGTATGAAAGTTTCCATAACTGGAAATACTTTGAATTAAAAAGAAATAATAATGAGTTAAAAATATTAGCTGCTTTAAAAAACATTCCATCAAATGAATGGAAAGACCTTTTTAAAGCATGGTATTATCGTAGTGTTCTTTTAAATTACGAAGAAAAATCAGAAATAGGATTTAATAAATCTGATAAGAAATTACAACAACTTTCTGAATTACATCAAGAATTAAAAACTCAACAACTAAAGCAAATTAAACATATATGGAATAAAAATAGAACTGATAAAATCTCTTCGTTTACTCATAATTTTAATGCTCTTTATAATTTAAGAAAAAACAAAACTTTTGGTCGTCGTAATTCTTTAAGAAAAATTGTTGAAACTGATTTAGATTTATTTACAACTCTTTTCCCTGTAATCTTAACAAATCCAGGTGCTGTAAATTCTATTTTTCCATTACAACAAGGATTATTTGAAATTGTTATTTTTGATGAAGCGAGCCAACTTCGTATATCAGATACTTTTACATGCTTAATTCGTGGGCAATATAAAATTATTGCTGGAGATAAACACCAAATGCCACCTTCTAATTATTTTCAAAGTAATTCAGAAGTTTTAGAAGAAGAGACTGAAAGTGAAGATGTTTTTACTGAAGAAGACGAACAAGCAATTTTAGCAGAAAGTGAATCTCTTTTACAATATGCAGAAGATTTAAATAATATAAATAAATCGTATTTAGATTATCATTATCGTTCAGAACATCCTGCTCTTATTGAATTTTCAAATTATGCTTTTTATGGAGGAAATCTTATTTCATTTCCTTCAAGAGAAGTTTATAAACCTATTGATTTTAGAGCTGTTAATGGAAGATATGAAACAAGAACAAATCCATCTGAAATTGCAGAAATTGTAAAAATAATTAAGGAAGAAATACATCCTGATCAAAAAGGCAAATATCCTTCACTTGGTATTGCAACATTTAATATAAATCAAAGAAATCTTATAATAGAAACTTTAAATATTGTTGCTGAAAAAGATCAAATATTCGCTCAAAAACTACAAATGTTGAGAGAAAAAGGATTGTTTGTAAAAAATCTTGAAAATATTCAAGGAGATGAAAGGGATATTATAATCATTTCTACAACTTATGGGATCAAGCCAGATGGGAAATTTTCTCAAAACTTTGCAAGATTAAATAGAATTGAGGGATACAAGCTATTAAATGTTCTTATTACAAGAGCAAAAAAGAAACTCTTTATATGTACTTCTATTCCAAAAGAAAAATACCTTTCTTTTAATGAAATAATCCAGGATGAAGGAAATAATAAAAAAGGTATTTTATATGCCTATTTAACTTATGCGGAAGCTATTTCTAATAATGATAATGAAACAGCTGAAATTGTTTTAAATACATTGATAAACCAAAGTTATGAAACACCAAGAATTATTTCACAAAATGACGGACTT
>CALMJA010000049.1 GCA_937864295.1 uncultured Candidatus Altimarinota bacterium
TAATAATAGGTATATTTCATATAAGTCTATATTCACGAGTTATATCAATACCATTTTTTCAAGGAAGATTTAAATCTAGAATTATTAAATCAGGACTAATATCATTAATTACTTCTATTGCATTATATCATTCATCATGTAAAAATACTTCAAAATCAGAATTTTCTAAATATAATTTTAAAGAAGCAGATATTCATTTATCATCTTCGATTATCAATATTTTTTTCATCTATTACATAAATTATACTATATATTTTGTATTAATATACCCTTATATGATTTTTTTTCAAATTAAATTTGCATTTTATGAAAAAACTTATAAAATCCCGAGGTAATTTCAAAAATTTATTATTTAATATTGAAAAATGACAATAGGACCAAAAAAGAGACACTCTAAATCTGAGACAAAAAAAAGAACAACTTCTTGGATTTTAAAAATGGCTAAAAAGCTAAAAGACAGAGTTATGTTAAACAAAGAAGGTACTGGTTTATCACACATGGTTGATGAAAATGGAATGTATAACGGAAGAGAAGTTATTGCTAAAAAAACTAATAAAAGAACAACTAGAATATAATACCATTATCTAAAAATAACTAGCATAGATATTACATTGTTTTATCTATGTTATTTTTAGTACTATATATAATTATGCTCCTTAAAATGACCTCTAAAATTAACCGTAAAAAATCTAGAAAACTACTGTATCAAGAAATTTATGCTAGTACTTTCTGTGAATTAGATTTAAATGAGTTTTATAATTCTTTTTTTGATGAAGTTTTTACTTTTGAAAGAGATGAGGATTATTTAGCTGAAATGAATAAAATAATTAGGTATTATGAATGATTTTTTATTTATATTATTAAAAAATATTCTCCAAGATTTGATTTTGATAGAATGAGTATAGTGAATATAATTCCAATTTATATTGCTTTAGCTGAAATGTTTTACTTGACAGAAGAAATTCCAGCAAAAGTTTCAGTAAATGAAGCTGTAGAGGTCGCAAAAGTATATTGAGATGACTCTGCTAAAAAAATAGTAAATTGAGTTTTAAATAAAGTTCTACACGAACATGAGGAACTAGATAAATTAAAAAATGATTATACAAATACGAATAATTATTCTATATTTAAATGAAAATAGAAAAAAACACGCCTAAGGCGTGTTTTTTTCTTTACTTTTTGTCTAAAAAAAGTAATCTATAAATACTAAAAAATAAAAAGTTATGTAGTTAAAAAATCGTTTTTTAATTTTAAATTTTTTAGTTTTTAGTATTTTAAATCTTAAAAAATACATATTATGGTTATTGCTAAAAAGGCCATTGAAAATCAAATTTATATAGATAAAATTGGTAGTTTAATACATTCATTAGATATAGATTATAAAAATATATCTTGCTATATTTTGGCATTTATTCACAGATCAATAGTAAATGAAAAACCTGATTTCGCTCCTGAACACAATGAAAGACTAGAGTTTTTATGAGATGCTGTTTTAGAACTTGTTGTTACAGATAATTTATTTAATGATTATCCAAAAAAAACAGAAGGTGAATTAACAGATATAAGAAGTGCAATTGTAAGATGAAGAAATCTTGCAAATGTAGCAAAAAAACTAAATTTTAGTGAATATTTATTACTTTGAAAATGAGAAGAAAAATCATGAGGTAGAGAAAATGATTATCTTTTAGCAAATGTAGTAGAGTCAGTTTTATGAGCTATATATTTGGATTTATGATTTTTTGAAGCTAAAAAATTTATAGAAAAACATATTTACCATGTTGTTTCTGAAGTTGTTGAAAATAATTTAACTAAAGATTTCAAAACAACAATTCAGGAATTAGCTCAAGCTGATTTTGATATAACTCCAACTTATCAAGTGATTTCTGAAGAATGACTTGATCATGATAAAATTTTTACTGTTTGAATATATTTTGCAGAAGAATTAAAATGAACATGAATTTGATCAAGTAAGAAAAAAGCACAAGAAAAAGCAGCTATGGATGCTTACTTTAAATTAGTAAATAAAAAATAATGACTACTATTTTATTATCTATATTATTATTAACTGATATTATTAAGTTTATAATAATAATTGATATTATTTTGTCTTGGTTAAGTTTAGTTTGACTTAATATAAGACCAAAATTTGTATCTGATATAATTGATCCAATATATAAAAGTGTTAGAAATATAATTCCTACAAGTTTCTGACCAATAGATTTTACACCTATAATTATTTTATTTATTCTTATATTTATAAAATGATTAGTGTATTCTTCTGATCCTAACATAGCAACTTATTATTTAGATATAACAAATTTTTAATGAAAAAAAATATAGATTATAGATTGTTTTTTAGTGTTTTAGCTTTGGTTATATTTGGTATGATCATGGTATCTTCAGTTTCTGTATATTCTTCTTTTAGAGTTACAAACCTGCAAGCACAAAAATGATTTATAGAAGAAGCATATAATTATTTTTATGTTATTAGAAATATAACTCATGTTGTTGTTTCTATGATACTTTTAGCTGTAATCGCAAAGATAAATTATACAGTTTTTGAAAAATACTCTAAACAAATTTTTTGAGTTGCAATTTTCTTATTAGTTGTAGTTTTAACTATATGAATGAGTTTAAACTGAGCTAAATGATGGATAGCAATACCTTGAGTTCCATTTACAATTCAACCTGCAGAATTTTTAAAAATATGATTAATATTATTTCTAGCGGCATTTTTAAAAAAATATTATTGATATTTAAAAGATCTTAAAAAATGATTTATTCCATTTATGTGAATTGTATGATGAGTATTATTTTTACTTTGAATGCAACCAGATTTTTGAACTATAATGGTAATATTACCAGTTTCTATAATCATGTATTTTTTTGCATGAATGAATTTTAAACATTTAATGATTACTGTTTGATTAGGTACATTTTTATTATTAAGTGTTTATACAATTTGAGATTATGACAAAGTAACTTGAAAAAATAATAATAGTTTATGATATATAACTCAAAGAATAGATAACTTTTTGGCTGATAATAAGGAAGCAATTAAAAATAAAACAATAAATTACCAAACAGAACAAGCACTTATAGCTATTTGAAGTTGATGATTTAATGGTAAATGATTTGGTTGATCTATTCAAAAATTTGGTTATTTACCTGAAGTTCAATGAGATTTTATTTTTTCAGTTATAATTGAAGAGTTATGATTTCTTGGTTGAATTACTATGCTTTTACTATATATGTACATCTGATACAGATGATTATATATTGCAAATAGAGTAAAGGATAAATTTGCAAAATTTGCTGCTATTTGATTTTCTTCTCGGATATTAATGCAAGCATTTATAAATATTTGAGTTAATCTAAATATAATTCCTTTAACTTGAATTACACTTCCTTTTGTTAGCTATTGAGGTTCTTCTCTTTTATCACTTATGATATGATTAGGTATTTTATTGTCTATATCAAGAGAAGTTGATGAATATGATAACTCTTCAAGAAGAGATAGATTTAAAGTTATGTTTTAATAATAAAAAATGGAAATAGAAGATAGAGATTTAACGCCAGCAATGGTTCAATATTATGAATTAAAAGAACAAAATAGTGATGCTATTTTGTTCTTTAGAATGTGAGATTTCTATGAAATGTTTGATGAAGATGCTATTATTGCAAATAAGGTTTTAGGTATTGCAGTAACTTCTAGAAATAAAAATGCAATAAAACCAACACCTCTTGCTTGAATTCCATTTCATGCAAAAGAAAAATATCTTCCTATGCTTATTGAAGCATGATACAAAGTTGCAATTGCTGAACAAATAAGTGATCCAAATTTAAAATGAATTGTGAAAAGAGAAATAGTTAGAGTTGTTACTCCAGCAACTATTTGACTTGAATGAGAAAAATACGAAACAGAAAATTCAAATATTATTTCTATATCTAGTACTAATAATATCTTCTGATTAAGTATCTTGAATTTATGAGAAAATAAATGGAAAACTTGTGAATTCAATGATTTTAATTCATTGCAATCAGAATTATTTAAACTTTCACCAAAAGAAGTAGTTATAGAAAAAAAATTATTTTCAAATATAGAAATAAAAGAAACTTTAGAAAAAAAATATTTACTAAATATATATTTTTTTGAACCTAAATTAGATTCTTATAAAAATCTAATTAATCATTTTAAAACTATAAATTTAAATGCTTTTTGAATCGAAAACTACAAAGAATCAATAAGAGCTGCTAGTTTACTTTTAGAATATTTAAGTGTAAATCAAAAAAGTGATTTCCATTTTTTAAATACCATATCTTTTCTTGATTTAAGCGATTTTATGAAGCTGGATGAATCAACTATAAGAAACCTAGATTTGGTTTATAATATAGCTACTAAATCAACAAAAGAGGGTACATTATACTGAGTATTAAATAAAACAAAAACTATATCTGGTAGTAATTTGATGTATGAATCAATACTTAAACCTTTAAATAACAAAGAAGAAATAGAAAAAAAACAAAGCTTTATAGAAGAATTTTTAAAAGATAAAATTTTGTTAGATAAAGTAAGAAATGAATTACAATATGTTTCAAATATAAATTGAATTTTAAATAGAATTGCGCTAAATAGAACTAGTCCTAGAGATTTAATCAACCTGAAAAATTCTCTAAAAGCTGTACTAAAAATAATAGAAATAATTAAAAATTCATCTTCAAATAAACTTAAAGAAATAATTAAATAAAAAATGATTTACTTATTTACATGAAATTCTGACTTTTTAGTTAGTGATGCAGTTAAAAAATGGAAAAACCAATTTGTAGAAAAATATGGTGATTTTAATTTGCTACATATTAAATGATTAGATGAAAATAATTTAGAATCATATCATCAAAATTTACTTTCAGTTTCTTTTATGAATGAAAAAAAGTTAATTATTTTAGATATAAATTGAGATGAGTCCGACGAAATAAAAGAATTTATATCTAAAAATTTAGATAAAATTCCAGATAATAATATATTACTTATAAATTATCCAAAACCAGATAAAAGATCTAAATTATTTAAAGATTTAGAGAAAATATCTCAAAAAAAAGATTTTAATACAGATGAAAATAATGATTTATCATCTGTATTAAAGGCAAGATACAACAATATTATTTCAACATGAGCTATAAATTTAATTTGTAAATATAAAGCCAATAATTTGCAAAAAATTGTTAGTGAAATTGAAAAATTAAACATATTATATCCATATATAGATGAAAAAATTGTAAATGATTTCATTATACCTGAGCTTGAAGAAAATATTTTTTGATTAGTTGATAATATACTTGATTTAAATTTAAACGAGACATACAAAAAAATAAATATTATATTAAATGATGTAAATATTTATTTATTTTACAATTCGCTATTAAGTATAATTAGGACTAGTATTTTTATATTAAAACTTAGAAATGAAAATGTATCACCTAAAGAAATAGTAAATGTACTTAATCTAGGTAGTAAATCATTTTTAGCAACAAAAAATTATAGAATGAGTTATAAAACTGCTTCAAAATTATATATAAATTTGATTGAATTAGATAAAAAAATGAAAACCTGAAATATGATTTGAACAGAAGATAGTGATTTCAAATTTGAATTGGAAAATTGTTTACTAAAAATAGCAAGCTAAAGCTTGCTATTTTTAGTTTACTTCTCAAACCATTTTTGGTCTTAGGAATTCTTTATTATATAGATAAAAAAGTATACCTCAAATTACTCAAAATAAATGTCATAAAAGACTAATTCAAGGGGTAAATCAAATCAATATATTTATAATTATTGCTGTGATTCATCATTTGTATTCATTATTATTTCTAGATTTAAGTTCAAGTGTATGATAGCTAATTAAAGCCATGCAAAATCAACTTATTCATATTGTATTTGTATTATCTCTTCAAAAAAAAGTAAGTAATATACCATTAAAAAAAACTATAAAAATAAAAAAATATATATACTTTTTTCTTCAAATAAGTAATTCAAGAGATGATCAAAATATATAAATAAATATAGCGTTAAAAAG
>CALMJA010000050.1 GCA_937864295.1 uncultured Candidatus Altimarinota bacterium
TTATGATTTAGCTATACAAGTTTGGGTAACAAATGGAAAAATAATACTTGATTGATTAAGTCAATTAGCAACTTTAGAATGATTAAAAAAAATAGCTGAAGCTTTATGAGAAAGTTTTTGGAGTTTATTAACTTGAAATGCTTATGAAAAATGAAAATCAGTAGCTGAATTATGATTAATATGAAGTTGAATTTGAGCATGAGTATATGTTTGAAAAAAAACATTAAAATTATGAATGAAACAAATTTCAAAATTAAGAGTAAATAAGGAAATGTTAGTTCAAAGTCCAGATATTAAAAATATAATTTGAAAAACGAATAATAAAGTAGATAAAATAATACCTAAAAAACAATTGGATTTTGAAAAAGCATTAGTTTGAGATATAGCTAAATTAGCAGATAAAGATAGAATAGAATCTTGAAGTTTTTATTTAAAAAGAAATTTAACTCCAGATCAACAAGAATCTATAATAAAAGCTCATAATGTTTGAAAAGATAGGGAATGAGCTTGAATATATAATTATAATCAAGCAGAAATAACTGAAAAAGTTAGAATATTAAAAGAAGCTTGATTTAGTAAAGAAGAGAGAAAAGTATTATTAGAAAAATGAGTTTGTGGAAAAGAAGTCTGAGTTAATGAAAAATTACTTATAAATGAACTTCAAAAAAGAAAAGAAAAAGCTGAATATTGAAAAATATTTGATAATTTACCTGAAAATATTAGAAAATTAGATTTAGAGTTAAGTAATTATTCTTTTCAACAATTAGAATGAATAAAAATTAGATTATGATTAAGCCAAAAATCAACTATAGATGATATAGACTTAGCTTATAGATTAAAATTAAAAGATGTACTTGAAAGATATAAAGATTTATCTGATTTAAATTTAGCAAGATTTGAATGAGAAACATTAGATAATTTAAAAAAATCTTGAAATATTAATCCTGTGCAAATATTAGAAAATGAGATATTAAAATTAGAAGTAATGAAAGATAAGTGAGAATTATTAGTTGTAAGCGCTATGTCAAATGAAGTATTTAAAGCAGGTATAAAATTTAATCATTTTGCTAATTTAGATAGAATATGATATAATGACTTTAGAAGTCCATTGTGAACTAAGGAGTGAAATTTACAGTATAGGATTGATAGAAATTATAATGAATTAAGAGGTGTTACAGATAATGTAATGTGAGTAGAATGACTAGATCCAACATATTTATCATTAGTTATTTCAAAAAATGATATACATAATTTAAGTCAATATTGAGATAAATTTATGGTATTTGGTGTTGATGAGTTACATTGAAGAGCAACTATAACAATGAATGATAGTATGTTAGCTTGAAGATTTAATTGAAATTCGCTAGATACACAATTAATTCATTATTCAACTGAAACTTTAATAAAAACAAAAGCTATATATAATATTGATGAAAGATTAGGGTTTCCTATATTTAATAGAATGAGATGAGAATCATTTAGGGAAAATCAAAGAATGAGATTGTTTTATGAAGAAATGAAACCATTTATAGAAGTTCAAGTTTATTGAAAAACTAGTGATAGAGTAAAAGAATCATTATCAGTTGATGATATAATGAAAAAATTTAATAATTAATTATTTAAATTATGGAAAGTAAAGAAATAAATGAAACTAATGTAGTAAAAAATATGAAAACTAGTTTTCAAGAATCATTAAAATCAGGAATAGTTTTGACTTATTTATTTTCAGAATGAGAAAAAAGATTTTGATGAATTACATTAGATTGACAATATAGGTTTACATTATACAAAAAATGAAATAATAACGATGATATAGTTTTTTGGGAGATAAAGGTTTTTTCTGAACTATTATGAGATAATGAAAGTAACGAAAAAACATGGAAAGATATTAAAGAACAAGCACTTGAAGCATTTGAATATTCATCAATTCATCATCAATTATGATGACATTGAATACCAAATAAAATTTTTTCTTTGGAAAATTTAGAAGAAATAGATGATTTTTTTTTAGAATTAGAGAAATCTAAAATAAAATCAGATATAAATAATGTATTAGACTAGATTATGCAATTAAATGAATTCAATGTTGCTTCAAATAGTCAAAATGAAATAGAAGCATGATTATCAAATCTTTCATATAACCCATTTACCCTTGATTGAATATTATATGCTTCAATTGAGGCTTTTTGGCAATCATTAAAATTTGAAAAATGAAGCGAAGAATGGAATGAATGTATAACTTTATCATGAATTGAATCAAAAAAATATTGAAATAAAGCAGAAAAAAAAGAAACATTTATTTATTTTTGAATAGAATATAAAGTTTGAAGTGAAAAACATCAAAAATTAATGAAACAAGCATTAAGAGAACAATTAAAACAAAATCCAGATAAATTAAAATTATTATTATCTACTTGAAATTTAGACTTAGTACATAGACCAAAAAGAGAAGATGGAACATATTATCCAGATAGTATAACAATTCCTTGATATATTTTTTCAAGATTTTTAATTGAATTAAGACAAGAATTTAATAAAATAAATATAGTTTCAAAAGAAAAATTATTAGAAGAAGCTGATAATTATGCTTGATCTTTTATTAAAACTTTAAGAGATTGATCTAAAATAGATATTGCTGATTATAGAAGATTTGAACCAGATATTGATTTAATGTTAAATTCAATAATTGATGATATTTTTTCTTTTTCTTGATATAAAGAAAGAAGTTTAGTTATTAAAAATGATTTTATACTTGATGATATTGCTATGTCTTACATAAAAAAAGATAATATAGAATGATTAAATATGTCTTTTGAAGAATTAGCTAAGAAATTATGAGATTTATTTTATGAACCATTGGCATCAGTTTTAAATTCTATTTCTATAGAATTAGATAAACAAATTGATAGCAATGAAGAAGTTGTAAGATTAATCAAAGAAGCATCAATTCATATATTAAAAGCTTGGGATCATTGTAAACCATATGTAACTGATATAAATGAACTTGAAAAAAATTCTAAACATACATTTGTTATAGAATGAACTAATTTATCAAATGAAAAATTAGCAAAATCTATAGCTTATTTAGAAGGTTGATATTTAAAAGAGTTTTTGGTTTTACTATCAATTAAAATTAATAGAGATTGAGTTGCTGATGAATGAAGAAAAAGAATAAAATTAGCAACTGAATTATATGCTTGTGCAAATAAATTAAAACAGTCTTCAGAAGAATTATAGTTATCTTTTGAAGCCAATATTTATAAGTAATTTTTTGCTTTCTGCTTTGTAGGGCACCTCCATATTTAAAGAAAAAAATCTCCTAAAATTTTTTTAGGAGATTTTTTATTTTTCATTAAAATCACTAGCATTTTTAATTTTAAGTTATATTATTAGATAGTTACATTAATTTATTATTTAATGATAATTAATATTATGAACAAATACACAAAAATACTTTTTTCCATTTGATTACCAATTTTAGTTTGATTTATTTCTTCATATTTTACTCTAAATTCAATTGAAAATTGGTATATGGATTTAAATAAGCCATTTTTCAATCCACCAAATTGGATTTTTTGACCAGTTTGGACTCTTTTGTATATTATGATATGAATTTCTTTTTATATTGTTTGGAATAAATGATTTTGAGTAAATAAAAATAGAGTTAAAATAGTATATTTTATACAATTATTTTTAAATTTTTTATGGAGTTTTTCATTTTTTTATTTAGAAAATCCACTTTTGTGACTTATAAATATAATTATTTTATGGTTAGTTATAATTTATAATATAATTTTATTTCATAAAGTAGATAAAAAAGCATGATTTTTATTGATTCCATATTTATTATGGGTTAGTTTTGCTACTATGCTTAACTTAGCTATTTATTTATTGAATTAATGTCATAGTTTATAATAAATTTATTAAATAATATAAAAATAACTATAATAATTTTTTTAAATTAAATTTTTCAACAACAACCTTTCTTCATCTTCTGAAATATAACGCCACTTTCCACTTTCTATATCTAGTTTTTGACTACCAATACTAACTCTACTTAAACTCAATACTTTTAAAGGAGTACCAAATTTTGGATCTTTCATAGCTCAAAATAAGCGACGAATATGTCTATTTTTTCCTTCATCAATTTGTACTCTTAATTTTGTTTTTGCTCACATATTTCCTATTTTTTCTACTACTAGTGCTTTGAGTATACCTTGAGGTGTTTCAACTCATTTTAAAGCTGTTTCAATATGTTCTTGTGTTACATAACCTCTTACCAATATTTCATATATTTTAATACAGCTTCCAGGTTTTGTTAATGCATTACCTATTTTACCATCTCTTGTGAATAATAAAAGTCATTTAGAATCTAAATCAAGTCTTCCAATTGGCATCCATTGGTCATCAAAAACCCAATCTGGCAAAAGATCATATACAGTTTTTCTTCCAAGTTCATCAGATTTTGTAACTACATAACCTTTTGGTTTATTTAGTGCTAACAGATTTTTTGAATCATTTGAATCAGTTGTTGTATTCATGATTATTTATCTTGATTATTTTGCTAATTTTTATCATATAATTATATGATAGTTAAATTATTACTTTATTCAATATCATTAAAAATTTCTCTAAAACTTTATTAATTTCAAATTAAAGTTCTGTTATTGAAGCATAAAAATTTTTAAATAATATAAAAATAGCTATAATGCTTTTGAAATTAATATTTTTAATAAAAATAAATGAGTAAATTTATAGAAGAACAAGTAAAAAAACTTAGAGAAAGTCAAAAACAACCAATTAAATCAAAAGTTATGTTTAATGGTGATTTTGATGCTGAAATGAAATCATTGATTAATAAAATAGAAAAGGCTATAGTTAAAGATATATCAACTAAATTTGGACTTGAGTATTTAAATTTTTGAAATACTAGTATCAAAATTAAAATAAATGATAAAGTTGAACTTATAGAAAAACTTATAACTTGTAATTTTGCATACAACAATGTAGATGCAAGATACTGATATATAGATCCACAATTTCTTAGTGATGAAATATCTAAAAAAACAAAGATTTATAATTTAGGTAAATTTTCTATTCTTGATCATGAAAAAATAATAAAAGCATTTTTAAAAATGCTTATCCAAATAATAGAAGAATATTAAAAAAACTGCACTTTGTGCAGTTTTTTTAATATTAGTCTTCAATTTCTTCTAAATCTAAATCTTCATCTAATATGTCTCTAGTTTCTAATTCTTCATCAATTATTTCTTTTAAAGAAACAAGTTGAGCAATTAATTTATCTTTTTTAGCTTGAGATAATTTTGTATTTGCTTCTGTTTTTTCTATCATTGTATCAACTTTTTCACTTAATTTTTCTAATTTTTCAGTTGATAATTTAGGTACAACAGTTGCTAGTTTAGAGAAATATAATTCTTTATATTCGCTTATTAATTCTTCTCTTTCACCTCTAAATTCTTTTCTTGATTCTTTAATTTCTTCTCTTATAGCCCAATTTTTTTCTTTTAATTCTAGTCTAGAATCAACATATTCACTTACTTCAGCGTTGTCTCATATTATTTCTTTTACGTCTTCAGCATATGATTTTACTTCTTCTTCTAGTTCTGTTCTAAGTTCAGTTCTTTCTTCATCAGTTAATTCTTTATCTTTTAATTGTTCTTTTATTGATTCTATTGCTTCTTTATGTTCTTCTCTTAATACTTTTAATTCTTCTTTTTGTTCATCAGTAATTCAATTAAATATATCTTTTAATTCTTCTTTTGATTTTTTAAACTCTTCTCTATTAGCTTTAATTTCATCTTTTTTAGTTTTAACTTCTTCTCTTAATTCTTCTCTTGATTTTTTAAGTTCATCTTTAAGAATTTTTGAGTCTTCTTTAGCTTCTCTTAATTTTTTCATATACATTCCAGAACCGGTATGCATTCAAGAACCAGTAATTGAACCACTTGAAGATGTATTCATAACATTTGAATCATCTGCACTTACCATTGCAGTAGAAATTAACATTGTAGCAATAAGCATACTTAATGCTTTGTTTATATTTTTCATATAAAAATAATTAAATATATAAATAAACCTTTTTAGGTTAAGAACATTTTATATCATATTTGTAAGAAAATTGTAAGAAAACAAAAAAAATAATTTGAAATTATTTCAAATTATTTTTTTTGTTTTCAATTACATCACTCATCAAGTTTATGATTAATTTTTTGCTTGCATTTGACTCATTATTTCACTTTTTTTCCAATTTTTCTATTAAATTATTGTATATTTTTTCTTTTTTATCTTTTGATAAAGTATCCAATTTTTTAAGTTTAGGTTCTAGTTTCTGACTTATAAGTTCTTTTATTTTTTCATTTTTTTCTTCTTTCTTTTTTTCTTTTTCAGCTTTTATTGTTTCTTTTGTTGTTGTTATTATTTTTTCTCTTTCGTTTGTTATTATTTCTTTACCTTCTTTTGCTGTTATTTCTCAAGATTTTACTTTTTCCACTATTTCTTGCTTTTTTTCTTCAAATTTTTCTTTTGCATCTTCTAGTTTATCATTTGCAAAAGTTGTTTGAAAAAAACTTAAACTAAGTATAGTCAAAAACAATACTTTTATTAAGTTAATTGATGTTTTATTTGTTTTCATATTTTTTAAATTTAATTGTTAATTTGCTTCAAATAGTATATCTATTAGTTCATTTATTTCTTGTTCACTCACTTCTTCACTTGCATTTTCCTCATTTTTTAAATCATCATCCATTATATCATCGAGTTTTATTTCTAGATTTTGTATTTGTTCTAATTCACTTTCTAAACTACCACTTAGATATTTTGGATTATTATTTTCTTCTCATAAAAATGTATTTATATCTATGTTTTCTTCTATTATTTTACTTTCGTTTAAATGCGTACACGAACATAGTGTGAGTAGTATTATTAAAAAAATTATTTTTTTCATTAAGAGTTTTTTACAAAATTAATTTTTGCTGTTGTTCATTTATCTTTTTGGCTTTCTATTAATATTTCCCATTTATTTAAATCTGATATTTTTTTGACTAGCGCCAATCATAAACCATATCATTCTTCTTCTATATAATTTTCTCTAAAATATCTGTTAAATATATTTTTTAGATTTTTTTCTTCTATTCAAATTCAATTATCTTTTATTTCTAAAATTCATTTATTACATGAAATTTCTATTTTTCAATTTTTATTTGAATATTTTATTGCATTTTTTAATAAGTTTCAAACACATATATCAAAATGTTCTTTATTTAGTATTAAATAATAATTTTTTAGTTTAAATTTTGTTATTATTTCTATGTTTTTTTCCTTTATCTGATTATTATTTTCTTTTATTAATTCATTTATTTCTTTTATTAAATCAAACTTTTCTTTTTTATAATTTGATCAAACTATATTTATTATTCATAGAATAGAATCAAGGATTTTGTTTAATTTTTTTGTAGAATTTAAGCTTTGTTCTATTGATTCTTCATAATTTGTTTTTGTTTTTTGTGCTAAACTTAGTGTAGAAATAATCTCTGCTAATGGTGTTTTCATTTCGTGATTTATATTTTCACTAAATGTTTCAAGTGAAGAAATAGTTTCTTTTATAGGTTTGAAATTGTTTCCCACAAATACATATCAAATATAATAAAATAAAAATCAAAATGGTAGAGAATAAGCCAAAAAATATAAATATCAAACTATATAATTATAGTAACTATTAGAGTTTTCTGTTTTTATAATTATTTTGTATTGATTTCAATTTATAGTTTCTTGATTTTGATAAAATTTATAATGTTTACTATCTATTATTTGTTTATCTCATAATAAATCCGAGTTTATATCTCAAAGTATTTTTTTACCATTTTCTATTATAGTAACTCATTCTAGGGTTTTTTCTACAAGTAATCTAGTGGTAAAATTGTTTTCTTTTATTTCTTTGAAATATGCATCTTTGTTATTTAGTATATTTACTACTCAAGAATATTTATTTAAAAGCTTGTTTTCTAATTTTGAATTTTCACTGAAAAAAATAGATAATAGAAAAATCCCTTGTATTAACCAAAGAGAAAAAAGTATAAATAGAGCAAAATATAAGCTCAATTTCTTTTTATGTTTTTCTAATAATCTAAAATTTTCCATTTTTTTTAATTAATAGTATATCATTGTCATCTGACTGTTTCAACTATATCTTTTCATAGTTTTTTTCTCAGATATCCTACATATACATCTACTGTTCTATTTACTTTGAAATCATCATATTCTCACCAAACTTTGTTTAATAATTCATCTTTAGTTATAATTTTTCATTTATTATGAACCAAATATATAAGTAGTTCTATTTCTAAATTACTTAAATGAATTTCTTCTCAATCTAAAAATACTTTTTTATTTTCTATATCTATTTCTATATTTTCTCTTATAAAAATATTTTGTCATTTTATAGAAAAATTTCTTCTTACAAGTGCTTGTATTCTGATAATCAATTCTTCATAATCAAAAGGTTTCGTTAGATAATCATCAGCTCCGGCCTTGAATCATGAGATTTTGTCTTTTATGTTGTTTCTAGCTGTAAGCATAAGTATAGGTATGTTTTTACCACTATTTCTTATGATTTTGCATACTTCAATTCAATCTATATCTGGTAATCATAAATCCAAAATAACTAAATCATAATCGTTTATAGTTAATTCATAATTTGCAGTTTTTGGATTAAATAATTGAGTAGAATCTATGCCTTCCAATTTTAAGTATGTTTTTATATTGTCAGATAGAACTTTGTTGTCTTCAATTATAAGTATTTTCATATTTTTTGTATTAGATTTTTATTATTATACATAAAAACAAATTATAATAAAGATTTTAAACTTCAATTGTAAGAAATTTGTAAGAATACTAAAAAGATTTTGAATAAGTTACAATCTTGTTAAAATAAAAAAAATATATCTATAACAAATGATACATGAAAACAAAATTAAAAATAATTTTTAAATATATAGCTCTTTTTTTTATTTTTGTATTTGTAGTTTTAGCTTTGTATTTATGTCTTAAAAATCCGAGTTTAGATAGAAATTGGAATACAGATCAAAAAATATTACCAGAAGTTAGTTTTTCTGGAAATGTAGCATCTATAAAAAATATAAGAAATTTTGATTATAAAACTACTAGTGATTACATAGTAAATTATTATGACAGAGATTTTAATTTAGATGAAATAGAATCACTTTATTATATAATTGAACCATTTTCAGATTACGATTGACCAGCACATACTATGCTTTCTTTTGGTTTTTCAAATGGTGATTATATAACAATTTCAGCAGAAATAAGAAAAGAAGTAGGAGAGAGTTTTAGTGCTTTTTGGTGACTTATGAAAGAATATGAAATGGTTTATATGATTTGAGATGAAAATGATCTTGTAAAACTTAGAGCAAACTATAGAAAAGATGAAGTTATAATGTATCCTATAAAAACAAGCCAAGAAAAAATAAAATCACTTTTTGTATCTATGTTAAATAGAGCCAATGAATTATGAAAAATACCAGAGTTTTACAATACAATTACAAATAATTGTACAACAAGCATTTTAAAACATACAAATACACTTAGAAAAGAAAACAATGATTCACAAATATCATGGTCTATTGAAGCATTACTTCCATCTCATAGTGATAAAATAATATATGATTTATGACTTATAGATACAAGTCTTAGTTTAGAAGAAGCTAGAAAATACTATAAAATAAACGAATTATCAGAAAAATATTCAAGTAATGAATGATATTCTTCATTAATAAGAAAAAAGATAAAATAAACCTTATTTCCTTGTAAAAATCACTTTTTCTTTTATAATATAAAAAAATAGTTTAAAAAATATTTTAAAATGAATAAAAAAGTGCCTTCTTTTCCTGAAAAATTTCAAATAAATGATATAGATATAAATAGACGCTCTTTTGTAATTGGAGCTCTTTTTTGACTTGTTTCAAATGAAGTATCAGCAAAGGTAAAAACTGCACTTAAAGCTCCAGAAATAGAGCCTGGATTTATATCAAAAACAGAAGAATACCAAGAACAAGTTTTATCAGCACTTCCAGAAGCACAAAAAAAAGAATTGTTATCTCTTATAAAACAAGTTTTACCAGATGCATACAATCATTTTATAAATACTGAATTTGAACCACATCTACTTCGTATAGGTTATTATCATTTGTATATTAATCATAATTTACAAAAACCAACAAATAGTATGCCTTTGGATACTATTACTTGAAAAGATATTTTTTTTCAAATAAAACATCCGTTTAGAGAACCTATTTTAATTATAAATAGAACATTTAGAGTAGTATTTCCAAAAAATATAAAAAAACCACTTGAACCTTTTGATATTATTTCACCTGAAAATAGTACTTTGGTTATAAACTGATCATATTGAGTTTATGACAATGAATGATGTAGGGAATACACATACAATTGAAAACCAACTTCTAGATTTTTGAAGATAAATCATTGAGATTTTATTGAGATGTTACCAATAGAAAATACTGCAGAATTATCATTTTGAAAGAGTGTATTACCAAACAATTTCGTGTTTCCAAATTCTATCGTAAAAGACGATATGCCACAATGTTCTCAAGTTGCAAGAGAACTTTGAGAAAAAGTAGGTAAACCATTTACTAAATGAGACTCAGCACTAAATTCTTTGAAACTATATCCAAAAAAACAAGCTAGATTTAAGAGTTTTTGAAATATTCCAGAACAATATAAAATAGCAGATGTATTTATGAATTCTAAAAAACATGTTTTGTTTTGACACAGAGCATTTGCATTTAGAGAAAATGATGATTGGTTTGTTATAGATCCATTTAGTCATAAATATATAGTTCCTATAAGCAATTATAGAAGAAAAAATGATATCATAGAAATAGTAGTTTTTACATAAAACAAAAAACCCCCAAGGGGGTTTTTTTCTTTTTCTTTAGGCTTCAATCTCACCAGTTGGATAAGAGACGCCTGTAGGAAAAAGGTCTAGCAATAAGCCAAACACAAAATGCACAGTTCATACCGAGTACAAACGACACACTTCCCAGGTTTGACCCTGGTCCAAAGTTGGTAAAGTATGTCAATGCACTCAGAATCATTGAGCAAATAATGGGTGAAATGAAAAAATTTCTTGGTCTTCGAGGTCTCATGATGCCTTTTTCACTAGTCATCCTTTTCGACAAAATTCCGGAAATCACAGAAAGCAAAATCAATACTGCTGTAATCCCATAAAAGTAATTCATTTCCATTACCAGCTCCTATGTTCTTTTCAAAAAAATAATTTACTACCATAGTAAACTATCTTGAATAAGTTCTTTTATTATAAAATTAAAATAAATAAAGTCAAGTTATGGATTTAACTTGACTTTATTTTGTTTTGTATCATCTAGAAAATAGTACTTCAGTCATTTTTTCTCATACTGCAAATGTAGTAGCTTCTATACTATTTAATCATGAAAGTGGAGTTTCAAAAACTCTTTTTTCTTCTCTTGTTTTTTCATATATTTCTTCTGCTCTAGTTACAGATAATTATTTGTGTCTCAATCCAGATGAGCTTATAACTCTCTCATTTACTACAGAATTGTTATAAAAATCTATCATATATGGTCTAGGAAACAAAAATACTTTTGAAACTTGCATCATATTTCTTAGATATTTAAGTCATTTTTTTCTATTTTGTCAGCTCATTTTGATAGTTTTTACTGGACGAAGTCAGTTTAACATTCTGTAATATACTAGTGCATATATGTCGCTATCTCTCAGCTCCAACAATTGTTCTACAA
>CALMJA010000051.1 GCA_937864295.1 uncultured Candidatus Altimarinota bacterium
ATATCATATATTTCTATACCTATATCTCAAATAGCTTTTTTGATATTAGTTAAAACATTTAAGTTCATAGAAAAAATATTTGCAACAACTTCAAGTTTTCTAGCTGACATTCAAAGTGGATTTTTTATACCATCTTCTAAATCAACAACAAAACTTTCAGGAACTACTTTTAATATTTCTTTATTTGGCATATCTACACCTCATTTTGCTTTATCTAAAGCTCTTTCTATATCTTCTTCAGATACTTCTGAACCTGTAACAGAAACAATACCTTTGTTTCTAATTACATCAAAACTTGATGAATTAAATGAAATATATGCTCAATTTACATGTTCTCATGCCATTTTTTCTGCTTCTTCTAAAGATGCATCCAAATTGTTTTTGAATTCTTCCATATCAAGTATATTTCACTTTCTCATTGCAGTAGAATTTGATATTCAAACTCATAATATATTGAAATCATCATTTCTTTCTTTGTCGAAATATCAAATAACAGTTCTTATTTTAGAACTTCATATATCAATAGTTGTAATAGTATTAGATGCTCACATTTTAATTTGCAAGTTAAAAATTATATTGTTCAAAAAAATTATACGCCTTTAAGTGGCTTTAAATCATATTTTTTAATATTTTTTCCTTTTTTAGGACTATTAAATTATATTTAGCAAAAATACTTAATCAAAATTACTTAAAAAGTAATGTTAAAAACTAGAAATAAGTACCCACATAACCAAAAACATCATTTTTTTGATTTAAAAATAAAAGTATTGTATTATGTATTATAAGTATTAGTCTAAATATAAAAAAACATGAAATCATTTTATACAATATTTAAAATAATTTTATTATTAACACTGGCAATTAATCCAGTGGTTTTTGTAGTTTCAGACTTATATTTTAAGGAATTACCTATATTAACAAAAAGTATTATTATATTAATAATAACATTAATAAATTTTGTGATCATCATTTTATTAGTTAAAAAGTTTTATCACGACCCTATAAGAAAATTAGAAATAACTATAAAACATTTTTTAGTTTGAAATTTAAAAGATAGTGAAATAAATTTTGGTAAAACTCCAAATACTCATTTAAATTATGCATTAGCATTTTTTGGTAAAACACTAAATACACTAAAAAATATAAAAGATGAATTTATTCATGGTAAAGAAATAAAATGAGAAGTTGAATTAGGTAAAGAAATTCAATGAAAAATGTTAACTAAAAAACATGTAGAAGTACCTTCTTTTGAAATTATTGCTAGATCAAAACCAGCTTGAGAAATAGGTTGAGATAGTTATGATATAATAGAGCAAGATGAAAATTATTATATATATGTATGAGATGCTACTGGACATTGAGTTTGAGCATGATTCATAATGATAATGGTAAATGCACTTGTAAGTTGATTCTCAAAAATATATAAATCAGGTGCAACAGTTTTAATTAAAACAAATGAAATATTAAAACCTAGAGTAAAAGCAAATCTACTTATGAGTATGCTTTTAATAAGATGGAATGAAGATGAAAAAAGATTATTTATGACATGAGCTGGTCACGAATATTTAATGATATATAAACAAGCACTAGGAAAAACTTACAGAATTAAATCTGGATGAGTTGCAATATGAATGATAAAAGATATATCAAAACTAATTAAGGAACAAGAAATAAAATTTGAAGTATGAGACATATTAGTTTTATATTCAGATTGAGTTACAGAAGCTATTAATAGACCTAAAAGAGATTGAACTGAAGAATTATATTGAGAAAATAGACTTGAAGAAGCTATAAATTCAGCTCCAAATATGAATGGTAAAAAATATAAATCTGCTAGAAGTGTTTTTAATAACATAACTATCAATTTATCTAAATTTATGTGATACAAACCTACTCAATTAGATGATGTTACATTAGCTGTAATACAATACAAAACTCCAGATTATAAAAAAGAAGAAGATTTTCCTGATGAAATTGCAAAAGATTTCATTACAGAATGGAATTGGTAAAATAAGGATTTTAAAATCCTTATTTTTTTATTTAAGCTATATTTTTTAAAGTGTAAAGCTTGTTATATTATACAATCTTTACATTATTTTTTTTATAACTAAAATATTATCAAAAATAAATCACTAAAAATTATAAAATCGTGGAAAAACAAGAAAAATTAATTGAATTAGTATGAAAAAGAATATCTTGAGATACTTATTCATACAATAAAAAACCTGAGCTTGAAAAACCTATAAAATGAGCTGATGATAAAGAAACTTTGGAATCTGAAAAAGAGTACAAAGCTGCATTAGCATACATAAAAGACTTGATATCTCCTGCTTTTATGAAAATTTATCCAGATAAAATTCAGATAAATAATACTATTGCTAAAACTTTTTTTGTTTATGCATATCCAAATTTTTTAGAGTGAAATTGGTTATCTCCTATTATAAATTGGGATGTTAAATTTGATATGAGTTTGTTTATTTATCCTATTGATTCTTGATTTATTCAAAAATATCTTAAAAAAAGACTTACTCAATTATATTCTGAAAGAAGTATAAATGCTGAAAAATGATTATTAAATGATCCAGCAATTGAAGCTCAAATACAAGATGTTGAAGAACTTAGACATAAACTTACTAGATGAGAAGAAAAATATTTCCATCTTTGATTATATATAACTGTTTATTGAGATACTGAAGAACAAATAAATAGAATTTGAAAAGATATTGAAACAATTCTTTCAGGTAGAAATGTATTACAAAAACAAGCATATTTAAGAAGTGAACAAGCATTTATTTCTACTGGGCCTTTTTGTAAAGATGAACTATGAGTTTATAGAAATATTTCTACTGGTTGATTATCTACAACTTTCCCTTTTTCATCAAGTACACTAACTCATGATGATGGTATACTTTATTGAGTAAATACACATAATAATTCACTTATAATATTTGATAGATTTAAAACAGAAAATGCAAACATGACTGTTTTTGCTAAATCAGGTTGAGGTAAATCGTTTGCTGTAAAACTTGAAATACTTAGAAGTCTTATGTTTGGAACTGATGTAATAGTTATAGATCCGGAAAACGAATATAGAACTCTTATAGATAAAGTATGATGAAGTTATCTTGATGTTTCACTAAATTCAACTCAAAGAATAAATCCTTTTGACTTACCTCTTGGTTTAAAAGACCATGAAGAAAGACCTGGAGATTTACTTAGAACTGCTATTATAGATTTACTAGGCTTAATGAATTTAATGCTTGGTAAACTTACTCCTGAAGAAGCATCAGTAATGGAAAAAGCTATAATTACAACTTATAGTTTAAAATGAATTACTCTTGAAGATGATAGTATAATAGGAAAAGAAATCCCTGTAATGAAAGATTTACAAGATGTTCTTGAAACTATGGATTGAGCATCTAGTATGGTAAAAAGAATAGAAAAATATACTTATTGAATATTTTCTTGAATATTTTCTCAAAAAACAAATGTAGATTTATGAGATGGTTTACAAGTATTTTCAGTAAGAGATTTAGATGATATGATGAGACCAATTGCCATGTACGTAATACTTAATCATATATGGAATAAAGTAAGATCTAGTAACAAAAAAAGAATGCTTGTTGTAGATGAAGCTTGGAATATAATGCAATATGAAGACTCTGCTAGATTCTTGTTTTGACTTGTAAAAAGAGCCAGAAAATATAATCTAGGTATAACTACAATAACTCAAGACGTAGAAGATTTCGTATGAAGTCCTTATGGTAAACCAATAATGACAAACTCTTCTATACAATTACTATTAAAACAATCTAGTGCATCTATTGATGTACTACAAAATATATATAAACTTACAGAACAAGAAAAATACATACTTTTAAATGCTTCTGTTTGACAATGATTATTTTTTGCTGGTACTGAACATGTATGAATTCAAGTTGTTGCAAGTTACTACGAAGAGCAAGTGATAAGTACAAATCCTAATAGATAAAAAAACTATATAAAAAAACTTGATTTATATAGTTTTTTTTATATAATTCACTCGCTTCCGAAAAATAATAAATTATTGAAATATTTTTAATTTAGTTTTGTCCCGAAAACAAGCCATAAAATTAAAAAGAAAAAATAACTATTAATTTTTCAAAAAAATAAAATATTTAAATATATAATCAAATTTAAAAATGGCACCAAAATCAAATAAACCAGTAAAGGCTTATATAAAATTACAAATCAACTGAGGACAAGCTAACCCAGCACCTCCTGTTTGACCTGCTCTAGGACAACACTGAGTACCTATTATGGAATTTACTACTAGATTTAACGAACAAACTAGAGATAGAATGTGAATTAAATTACCAGTTATCATTACTGTTTATGAAGATAAAAGTTTTGATTTCATAGTAAAACAATCTCCTATGTCTCATTTAGTTAAAGCTAAAGCTAACTTAAAAAGTGGTTCTAAACTACCTCATAAAGATAAAGTTGCTAACTTAACTTTACAACAAGTAAAAGAAATTGCACTTGAAAAAATGCCTGACTTAAACGCTGTTGATTTAGCTTGAGCTATGATGACTGTTAGAGGAACTGCTAGATCTGCTTGAATCACTACTGATATAGATGGTTTAAACAAATCTGAAGTTGCTGCTAAATTAGCATAATTAATAAAATAAAAACTCTTGAATTAATTCAAGAGTTTTTTTATTGTTCTAAAATAATTAGATTTTTATAATTTTTTTCTATGAAATTATAATCATTTTTAAATTGTTCTATATCTTCGTTTATTATTCTAAGTGCAACTATACTACTAAATCAATCTTTTGTTAATCATACTTCCCTTCAAATATATTCTTTTGAAACTCTCACTGAATTATATGATTTCAAATTTTTAAATTGGTCTAATAAATCTAGATTAAATCATTTTAAAATTCATTTTTTATGTGGGTAAAAAACAAATACTGCATTTGAAAAATTTCAAGACTGATACAATGAGTTTTTAAGAGGCATAGTTAATAAATTGAAACTATATAGGTCTTGCATCATTTCAAGTCTGTAACCTCAAATTCTTGCATTTATTTCTATGTTTTTTAATACACCTTTAGATGTTAATTTAAATTCATGATGTATAAAAGTATTTTTGATTCCAAAGGCTTTTATATTTTTTTCTATAAATATTTTTACATCTTCAAAATTTATTTCATTTTCAATTATATTTCAATTAATTCTTACATAATTTGAAAAATCATCTATTCCTAAATCTCTAGCAGAATTTACTTTTACTACAGGAGAATAAAAAATTTCTCAAACAGAATTAACAAAATAATTTACAGTATACATTTCCCCATCTATGTATTCTTCTATAAGAAATTTTGTATTTGATATTCATCTTGAATTCATATTAAAAGTAAGGCTTTTTATATTGTTCAAATAATTTACGAGTTCATTTTTATCATGAATTAATACCACTCCTGAGCTTTGTACTCAAGAAGTTGGTTTTATAACATAAGGAAATTTTATCTTATCATAATAATCTAGAACATCATCTTTTATATCTATTTCAAAATATGAAACAGTTGTTTCTGGAAAATTTTGAAGCAATAATTCTCTTTGTAAATTTTTATCTCTAAATGCTTTATAATGAGTTGAAACTTCAAATCCAATTTCTTGTTTGATTTCATTTAATAATAAAACCAATGTTTCATCAAAAGTATTTATATAATAAATATCTTCTTTTTTTATTTCTTTTATTTGGTTTAGTAAATCTTCTTTTGAATCATAATAAAAATATTTATAAGATTCGTTTTTATCATCTGAATGAACTATATTTTTTGATAATGATTTATCAAAAAATACATAAGTTTGAATAGAGTGATTTTTGTATAAATCTGTATATGCAAAATCATAATATGCATGCATTTTGTATCACCTAGAAATATTTATTAAAATTTTATTCATCTAAAAACATTAAAACTAATATGCATATAATATTAATCATTTTTGGTTTAAATAAAAATATTTAATTGATTTTTTATAGTTTTTATTATAATAACACTACTCTAATCAAGCTCCCATCGTCTAGTGGCTAGGACGGGACCCTCTCACGGTCCAAACAGGGGTTCAATTCCCCTTGGGAGTACCAAAAGAGAAATTTAAATATTTTAGACCTTTAAATAGTGGATTTTCCGCTATATGAAGGTCTTTTTTATTGTCTATAAAAAGTTCGAACACGAAGTCTTTTATAATCTTTTAAAAAATAAAAATTATTAAATTTTCTCTCTATATATATTTAACTTAAATATTAAGATAATTATTCTAACAAAAAAGATTTATAATTGTGTATTATATATCTAATATTTTATTTTTTAAAGAGTAAATAGATAAAAAAAACTCTTATTAAAAGAAATAAGAGTTTTTTTATCTATTTTTTATTATTTTTAAAATAAGCAATTAATCATCAAACTAATTCAACTATAATTGTAATTACAGCTTCCTCAGAAAATCATTCATATATCATATAAAATGCTAATGAATTTATTGTCATAAAAACAATAAAACCTAGTATTTTTCATAAATTAAATGCAAATGTTATTCTATCAAAAAAATATTTATTAGTTTCTAAAAAATAATTTTGATCTTTCTCTGCCATAATTATCAATCTTTCCATTGATCATGGACATAATTTTTCAAGTTTTTCTAATTCTTCTGCTGGAGGTAATATTCATTCATGAGTTTGACTCATTTCTAATAATTCATTTTGCTTATTAGTAGCTTTTAATGTTTTAGAATTTTTATGTTTTCAAGTCATATTATTTCATTTTATTATAAGCAGAATTAAAATATTTTCAAGCCATTCTAGTATGTTTTCATATTCATCTAGTTGGAATAATTGATCTTAGTTTTTGATTAGTATTTGATCATGTAAAATCTAATAAGCCTCATGCTCAATTTAACATTTCTGTTATCATTTGTCCCATATTTTGTAAATTAAATAGGTAATATAATTATTAAAATAATATTATCATTTATATTAAATATCTGCAAATATTTACACTCATATAATATTTAATATTTATTATATGTCAAACATATTTGACAGTACTTTTATTATTAATTTATTATATCTACAATGATATTAAATTTTAAGCATAAAATTTATATTAGATTATTATATATTAAAATATAATATAATTATAAGTAAATATATATTTTTAGGATAATAGTAATATTATAAGTATAATATATTACAATATTGTATAAACTTTTTTATCAATGGATATTAAAAAAATATCATTATTTCTCTCTGGTAAACTACCTCCATATTATGGAGATAGTAATTTAACTAGATTTCAAAGAATTGTTTCTAAAGAATTTAATGAGTTATATACATTAAATGATTTAAATTTATTTTTAAAACAGTCAAAAGGTATAGAAGAAAAATTCTTTATAAATATACTAGAAGATATATATCAAGAAAATTTAAACACTAATAGATTCAATGATTTTTTAAATAAAATTATTATAAATAAAGATTTCTTAAATGAATTATTAAATATTAATTCTTGAAATTCTATAATAGAAATATGAGAAAATCTAAAAAAGGAATTATTAAATATAAATGAATGAAAAGATGATAGTAAAAAATTTGAATCATTTTGTGAAAAATTAATTAAATTTTTATTAGAAAATAGTTTTAATAATTTTAAATATAAATCTCAACCTAAAAGCGATAATCTATTAGATATTAATGATGGATTATTATTAAACACATATAAAAATGAATGATTAATAAAAAATCTATGGTGAGATATAGTAAAGGACGAATATGAGAGTAATGCAATAATAATTGAGATGAAAAATTATACAGATGAAGCATCTCAAAATGTATTATTTACAACTGAAAAATATTTAAATAAAATACATACTTGAAGATTTGCATTATTATTCACTAGAAAATGACTATCAAATGGTAGTTGAGAGAAAAAACAAATTGAATTATTTAAGTGATGATGAAAAAAAGAATCTATTTGTTTCATTACATTTTATGATGATGATTATATAAATATGATTGATTTAAAAATAAAATGAGAAAGTGTAGAAAGTTATATACTTGATAAATATTTTGAATTAGCTAGTAAAGCATAAAACTCTCTCATTTTTTCTAAATCTATCTCTCTCAAGTATTCCCTAAATTTTCTAACTGAAAATTTTTCTGGAGTACCAAAAGAGAAACAAAAAAACACAATACATTCTGTATTGTGTTTTTATTGTATTTTTTTAAATTAATTTTTACTTGAAAAGATTCCCTTAAAACTAGATGATTTAAATTCTTTATTAATTTTAATTAATTCTAAGATTACTTCTAATTGTAATTTTTTTCAAATAATAACAGCATCGTTAACTCAATAATTTCATTTTAATATATCTTCAACTGAAGACTTAAATCAAAAATTTTTCATTTGCTCAATTAACTCATTTGTAAATATACTTTTTTTTTCAAAACTCTCAGTTCAAATATTAATATTTGAATGTTCCATATTTTTAGATGTTATCTAATAAATTTATTTTTAGGTTTTGTATATTAAAAAATATTTATTTTTTGTCAAACTTATATTTTATTGTTTTTATTTCCTCTTATTAGTATTTCTATTTCAATTATTTGGTCTTGAAAACGTTCTTTTTGTTCTATCTGAAGAAGTACTTGCTCTTGGTCTACTATTTCTTTGTTGTTTTTTAGGTGCTTTTATACTTTCATCTACTTCTATATGATATGCATGATCTTTTATAACATCTATTTTTCTTCAAAGCATTTTTTGAACATCAAGTAAATATTCTACTTCTTCTTGATTACAAAATGAAAAAGCAGTTCCCTCTTTTCAAGCTCTTCAAGTACGACCTATACGATGAACATATGTTTCTGGTTCATTTGATATATCATAATTAACCATATATGCTAAATCATCTATATCTATACCTCTAGCTGCTATATCTGTAGCAACCAAAACTTTTGTTTCACCTGATTTAAAATTTGATAATGCTCTTTGACGAGCATTTTGAGATTTGTTACCATGAATTGCTTCTGCAATAATTCAAAAATGTGCTAATTCTTTTACTACTACATCTGCTCATCTTTTTGTACGAGTAAAAACAAGTATAGCTTTAATTTTTTTGTCTTTTATTATTTCACATAAAAGATTTTTTTTGTTACTTGAACTTACAAAATATACAAATTGTTTAACTGTATCAGCAGTAGATGAAATAGGAGTAACTTCTACTTTTATTGGATTGTTTAAAATAGAATCAGCTAAAGACATTATTTCTTTTGGCATAGTTGCTGAAAAAAGTAGTGTTTGTTTTTTTTCTGGTAATTTTTTAAGTATTTTTTTAACATCATTTATAAAACCCATATTTAGCATTCTATCTGCTTCATCTAGAGTAAATATTTCAACTTTTCTTAGATCAACAAATCATTGATTCATCAAATCTAAAAGTCTTCATGGAGTTGCTACAAGTATATCAACTCAAGATTGTAGTTTTCTTACTTGAGAACTTTGATTTACTCAACCAAAAATAACTAAATGGCGAAGATTTAGTTCTTTGCAATATTCTTTAAAATTTTCTTCTATTTGAATAGCAAGTTCACGAGTTGGAGTAAGAATAAGACATTTTATAGCACGAGAAAAATTTGATAATTCTTTTTCTCTAGTCAATATTTGTAATATAGGAATAGCAAAAGCTGCTGTTTTTCATGTTCATGTTTGTGCTGATCATAGCACATCTCTACCATTTAAAATATGTGGAATTGATTTTTCTTGAATTGGAGTTGGACTAGTGTATCATTGTTTTTCTAGTGCATTAAGTATTGGTTGTATTATATTTAATTCTTTAAACGACATTTATTTATTTGGTAAGGATTTTAAGAAACTTATTATATGAAAAAATAATAATTTGTCACATTATAAAATATAATAGTCAAAGTTTTAAATAATTGAAAAAAAAATTAAACAATGTTATAATTATTTAAATATTTAAATAATTAACAATATAATAATGAATATAAAAAATATAATTAAAAAAATATTACTCCTAATTATAATATTATCAGCATTTATATTTACAATTTGATTAATTCTTTCCAATACATATGAAGTAAATCAGCATAATATTTGAACATCTTGAAATGAAGTATATGTTTCAAAAGATGGACACAATGAAATTGCTTATGATTCAAATTGAGAAGTTGTAAGTGATTACATAAATATGTGAAGTTATAATTATAAACACTATAAAAATGAGCCTTTTGGTCATTTTATTTATGACACTCTACCTTGGATAATGTTGTGAAATAATGAATATGATAAATCAAATATTGGTCAAAGATTATTTGCATTTTTAAAAGATTTTTGATTAGGCATATATTATACAATAATATCAAATATAATAATATTATTAGTACTATGAGTATTATTTTTGTTTTCTTTTCCATGTAGTGAAAAAGACGCAAAATGAATAAATCAAAC
>CALMJA010000052.1 GCA_937864295.1 uncultured Candidatus Altimarinota bacterium
TCTCTTAGTAGATAAATCAATCATAGTTTTAAATTAGTTAATAAAATTTTTACAATAAAAAAACTCTTATAAAAATAAGAGTTTTTGTTTATTTCTTTTTTACACAACAAAAAACATCCTATTTAAATAGAATTTGTTTTGTAGTTATGGTTACAAGTTGTGCTAGGTTCACGATGCCTTGTTAAGAAATATTAAACATAATATAATGGACTTTAAATTTTTGTCAAAATAAAATAAAAAACAAGTGTTACCTTTGTCAAAGCAATTTTATTTTTTTTCTAACTATTAATTATCTTTTAAATATAATAGAATTACCCAAAAAGTTTGTTTTTTAATAACCTTACAATGAACAAAAAAGCTTTTTCTATGATAGAAATACTTATAAGTGTTTCTATAATTATTATATTAGCAATAGTTGCTACTACTTCAAGTAATAATTTGAAAAATAATTCAAATAATTCAAAAGTAATAGCTGATTTAAATACTATTGAAAATGCACTTGTTTCTTTTAAAGCAGAAGTAAATAATTTACCAATGCCTGGTTGAAATAATAATATTTTTGATAAAGATTGATGATATGTGCACTCTTTAACTTCAAGTTGAGCTTATTGAGTTTATGGTAAGTTTACAGAAAATACATTGGAAAAGAGATTTCTTGATATAACTCCTCTTGATCCTAGAACAAACCAATATTATAGTTACGGTATAACTAAAGAATCTAAAGAATTTGAACTTGCTTGAGTTATATGAGAAAAAGATGATTATATAGCTAAAGTTAGTTGAGATTACGAAGCTAATTGATGAATATATTCATTAATTAGAGAGTATAATTGACCTAATTTCATAAGTGATAAAAGCTCTAATCTACCTTATAATCCAGAAGAAAGAGTATTAATAGTAAAAGATAGTAATTGAAACATTTATAAAAAATGAGATACTATAAATAATAATACTTGAAGTGATTTAGAATTATTTTTATCTGACTGATCTACTTCTATAATTAGTAATTGAACTATTATTACTCTTAGTGAACTAGATTTTCCAAAAGAAAATAATTTAATTTCTAAAGTAAATTTATTTTTACAAGCTTGAAGTATATGGACAAAAGCAACAAAACTTGATACTGAATCTAGTTTTGATATATATACAAGTGATATGACTGCTTCTGTTAGATGAACTATTTTTAAAGTAGAAATTGCAACTGATGGTAAAACTGAAGTTACAGTTTTGGAATGAAAAGTAGAAGTTTCTAAATGAAGTGTTGAAAATTGAGATTTTAATATTATAGATACTTTAGAAGTAAATGAATGAGAAAATCCTGAAACTATTGACAGTGCAACTGAAAATATAATAATTGCAAGTAGTTTAATTGATGCTGAAACTCTTTGATTTACTGATACTATTACTCTTTGAAGTGTAGAGGTTACTCCTATAAAAGAAACTCCTATTTTAGTAGATGTAATAGAAACTCATGAACCTAAAAATTGTTATTTAGAATCAAAAGAAATAAAAAATAATAATTCTGTTTCATCTTATAACCAAAAATATGTTGAATTCTGAAATACTTGTAATTCTCCTATAACTAGAACATGTAATGATTGAGTATTATCTTGAAATACAGATTACAAATATAGTTCTTGTGTAGTAAAAGCTGCTAATCAATGTGCGCCATACTATGAATCAGGTTATAATATATGAAATGTTACTAATAAAAATAGTACAGATTCTGTTACTAAAAATGAACCTATACTTTTAGGTTGATATAGTGTTTGAACAAAAACTTATACAAAAACAGTTAAATGTAAAGATTGAGTAAATTACCAAGTAATTAGTACTTCAGATAGTATAGCATGTGTATCTTGATTTGAAGATGACTGAGCTGGTTCTTGTAAATGTGAATCTTGAAAAAATTTCTATGAATGAACTTGTTATGAAAACCCTTTTGGAGTTGATTATGAATTAGTAAAAGTAGTTGATGAAATAAATTCAACAACTGGTGTATGATTTAATAACTCAGCTTGATATAATAATTATTACTATTGGTTAAATAATACTGCTGGACAATGAAAATTATGAATTGATTTATGAGGAAAATTTTGATTAGTTTTTGATACTTTAAGTATAGGTTCCTCAAATGAAATAATATATTTTCATGATTACTATACAGGTAAAAAATATTTATCTTCTCAATTTTGAAAAATAAGATTATTCGATAATAATGGTGCAGTTATTAAAAATTCTAATACACTAAGTTCTAATAAAAATATAAAAATAAAATTTGAATGAAACTCTTGGAATGAAATAAGTTGAATATTATCTTTACCTCAAGCATGAACTAACACTATTGATTTTAATTGAAACTATAATTTAAAATTAATAAATGTTAAAAACTTAAAAATATATAAGAAAATTTCTGGTGGTTGAAGTAGTAGTAGTTCAAGCTCTTCATCTAGTTCAAGTAGTAGTTCAAGCTCTTCATCTAGTTCAAGTAGTAGTTCATCTAGTTCAAGTGGTTGACCAGTAATATGACAATCATATAGCTGAAATGGATGTAATAGTTGTCCAGCTTGAAATACAAAAAAATGAAGTTGATGTTGACATTATAGAGTATGTAACTGAATATATTGAGATAATGTATGTAAAGAAAAGAATTTTTGTATTCGGGGTGATGAAAACTGGTCTTGAATATATAAATAATAAAAAAATAACCCTTAAGGGTTATTTTTTTATTGCCAAGTAACTGATATAGTTCTAGTTCAAACTACATTACCATTATGTAACACGTTTACAGTTTGAGTTTGTAATCATACATTTGGAGTAAATGTTAATGATGAACTTGATAAAGTATATGGAGAATTTACACTTAATGATACTTCTACATTTGTTAAAGGTCAGTTATCTGCAACCATATTATCACTATTTGCTCATGATACTACTGGTCATGAAGTAGTAATACTTAATGTTTGTACTGGAAGTGGTACTTCTGGAGTCACAACAGGTACTTTTTTAACTTTTACAATTGAGCTATCAAAACTACTATCAGCAACAAATCTTGCCATACTTGATTGTCCTAAGTTAGCAGCTGAAACTTTGTTTTTTCCACCAATTGGAAAACTTAGCGTTGCCATAACTTGATTACTTGATTGATTTATAGTTGATGCAATTCTAGCAGTAAAATCAGGAGTCATATAAGCAACTCATAAACTTCATTCTACTCTTGAATCTGTATCATAAGTATCAGCTTTAAAAGTTTTGTATCATACGCTACCTTCAGCAAATAATCATGAAGTTATTTCATATGCTCACATAACTTGAGCTTTAACAGAATTTGAATCAGCATAAATACCTTTTGCATTGAAATCAGTATATTTTACTCAAGCTCAAACATAAGAATTATCAAAACTTTTTACGAATCATGCTCAAACTCAAGTTTGACTACCTACATCTTTTTTATCTGCAAAACTTACTCATGCAACAGCACCTGAATTAAATTTATAAGCAGCACCTGCTCATAATTCATCATCAAAATTTGAAGTAGCTTCTACATAAACACTTTGTGTTTCAAGTCCTAATCAGTAAGTTTTTCATTTTACTATAACTCATAAATTTGTAGTTGCAGATTTTTCAAGAGCAATTTTTTCTGATTTAGCTTTTTGTTCATTTAAAGATTTACAAGCTTCTGGATTTTCGCTACACCAAGTAGAATATAAAACTCATGATTTTTTTTCTCAAACAACTTCAGCTATATTTAATGAAGTAGCATCAGCATAAAGAGTTACAACATCATCTTTTTGTGTTAATGTAACTGGTGGTTTAATATTTTCATCATTTAATAATGGAGTTTTATTATTGTCAGCATTTGCAGCTCAAGCAGCTAATGCACCACTAAGAATCAAAGAAGCAGTAGTTAATTTCATAAAAAATAATTATAAATTAAATTTAAAAACAAATAAAATATAAGATAAATAATTCAATTGTCAAATATTTTTATAAAAAAATAAAAGCTTACTAGTTTTGTAAGCTTTTATTTTATATTAATTCTTTATGTAACAAATTAATTGCAGTATTTAATTCTTTTGAATTTATACCAAAAACTATTGCTCTTTCCATTATTCATTGAGAAACCATTTCTATATTTATTCATCATTTTGAAAGTGCTGTTGCTGCTTTTCAAAGTGTTCATTTACTATGATATAAATTTTGTCATACACAAAAAACAAGTGCTTTATTTTTTTCATATTTAACAAAATTTTCATAACCATCTTCTTGTATATCAAGTGATGCTCTTATTTTCAAAGTCATTTCATCAAGTTTTTTTTGTGATAATCATGAATCAATAGTAAAACTAAGTTCTGTTTCACTTGTAGATATTATATCAACAGATGCATATTCTTTTACTATTGAAAATACTTGTGATAAGATTCATTCACCTGCCATTTTTCAAGAACTAATAGAAAAAAATGTAACTCATGATCTACCTCATATAAACTCAACCCCACTTGATTCAGTATTTTTTAATTTGCTTATAAGAGTACCTTTACTGTCTGAAAATGGATCAAAAAGTCTTACTTTTATTCATGCTTCTTGAAGTTCTTTTCTAAGTACTTGATTGTGTAAAAGTTTAGCTTGTGCTCATCTAATACCTGTTATTTCTTTTGCAGTTAAATAATCGATTTGTTCAATCAATTTAGTTTTTTTTCATTTTACAACTCTAGGATCACTACTAAGCATACCTTTAACTGATTTTTGAATTTCTAAAGTAATATCATATCATAATCTAGATAATCATACAGAAGTCATTGCAGCTGTTGCATCACTATATCATCTTCAAATTGCATTTTCTATACCATTTGCAAATCATGGAATATATCATGGTAATACTGGAATTTTTTTATCTTTTAATACTTCTTCAACTCTTGATGCAATCTCTCTTGATAATACATCAAAAAGCTCTGCTTCTTTTAATTCTTCACTATTTTCTGGAACAACTCATTTTAAATCTACAAACTTAGCATTTACTCAACTTAAAGTAATAATTTGTTCATGTACATATGCTGATAATTCTTCTCAAAATCAAATAATAGAAACAAGTCATTTTTCTGTACTTATACTATAATCATTTTCTTTTGAAGGAGTTAATTTAGCTTGATTTTGATATCAATAAAAAATAGCATAAAGTAATTCTTGAAATACTTTATTAATATAATCTTTTAATTCACTAGTATTTATTGATAGTTTTTCATCAATTATGGCAAAATGAAAATCTCTTATTTCCATAAGTTTAAGTTTTGTTTCTCAAAAACTTGCTCTTGCTCTAACTAATTCTCAAATTTCTATCAATTTGTCAGTAGTATTAAAATCACTTGATCTAATTGCTGAAACTACAACTGCTTGTTTTACTCAATTAATATGATCCATAAATACATTATGTGGGCTTTTTACAAGTTCTGCTGCATTTTCTCATCCCCATTTTTTAACACTTAAACTTTCAGACATAAAAAATAAATAACATATAAATTAAATATATTAATAATGAAAAAATATATTTTGTCAAAAATACATAAAAAAATCCGCAAAATACGGATTTTTTTATAATGCAATTATTTGTGTTTCATCACTTGATCTTGATTTCAATTCATATCATCAAGCTTCTAGAGTTTTATCTGAAACTACTATTCTATATGGAATCCCTAGTAAATCAGCATCACTAGCCTTTTGTCAAAATCAAACTTTTTCTCTATCATCAATAATTACTTCTTTTCATTCATTTTCAAATTTTTTAGCTAAAATTTTTGCTTTTTCTAAGTTATCTCACATAACAATTATATAATGTGTTGCTGGGGCTATATTTTCTGGCCAAACTAATCATTTATCATCCATAAAATATTCTGCAATTACTCACATAACTCTAGAAATACCTATACCATAACATCACATATAAATTTCTTTTGCTTTTCAATCTGAATCAGTGTATTTCATATCAAAAGCCTCTGTAAATCTAGTCATAAGTGGAAATATATTACCTACTTCACAAGCTTTTTCTACCCTATGATTTTTACTATTACATTTACTACAAGAAAATCCATTTACTAAATCTACTATTTCTTTATTGTGAGCAGTTTTACAATCATTACAAATATATATTTCATCTTCACCTATAGATAAAATAGTTTGATATTCATGAGAATTAAGAGTAGTAAAATCTCAACCAGAAGCCAATGTTTCATAAGTATCCTTTCAAAGTCCTAATTTATCAAAAACATTTTTATAAGCAACTTTTGCTTCATTATAATAAGCAAGAAGAGTTTCTTCACTTTTATGAAAACTATATAAATCTTTCATCAAAAATTCTCTACCTCTAAGTAATCATGATTTTGCTCTTTTTTCATTTCTAAATTTATTTTGAATTTGATAAACTCAAAATTCTAAATCTTTATATGATTGAACAAATTCACTCATAAGTGGAGTTACTAAATCTTCATGAGTTGGATTTAATGCATATTCTTTATTATCACTTGCGGGTAAATGAAAAAGTACATCTATACTATCCCATCTTTTTGTAGTTTCCCAATGTTCTTTACTTCATAAAGCTGGCATAAGTATCTCTTGTGCTCAAAGTGAGTTCATCTCAGTTCTAACAATAGATTCTATTTTTCTTAATACTTTTAATCAAAGTGGTAAATAATTGTAAACTCAAGCCATTTCTTGTCTGATAAATCAAGCTTGTAACAAAAGTGAAGTTGATCTATTGTCACTTACTTTTGGAGCTGATTTAAGAGTTTTAACTGGAAATTTAGATAATTGTAACATAGTTTTAAAATTAAAAATATTAACTTTTTAAATAATAGCTAAGTTTGGATTAAATTCAAGAAAATAATAAAAAAAGCAAGATAAATCTTGCTTTTTTTATTTCATTTTTTTTCTTAAAAATTCATTTAATTCACTAATATCTACAAGTTCTTGTTCCATAGAATCTCTATATCTAACTGTAACTTTTCAAGCTTCATAGTTGTTAGAATCAATAGTTACACAAAATGGAGTTCCTATTTCATCAAATCTAGCATATCTTTTCCCTATTGTTCAAACATCATCATATTCACAAACGAAATCTTCACTTAATTGTGTAAAAATTGGTTTTGCAATATCACTTATTTTTTTAACAACTGGTAATATTCATACTTTAATTGGAGCTACTTTTGGATCAAGTTTTAAGTAAGTTCTAGTTTCTTCTCATTCTCCTTCAACTGTATAACTATCAGCTAAACAAGTTAAAAATAATCTATTTAAACCTACACTTGGTTCAATTACATATGGAATATATTTTTTATTATTCACTGGATCAAAATAACTCATATCAGCTTTTGACTCAGCCATGTGAGCTTTTAAATCATAATCTGTTCTATCAGCAATTCCCCATAATTCTCACCAACCAAAAGGAAATTTATATTCTATATCTGTTGTTGCATTTGAATAAAAACTAAGTTCGTCTGCATCATGATCTCTAAATCTAAGATTTTCAGATTTTAGAGAAAGAGTATTTTGTAGGAAATTCATACAATCTTTTTTCCATTTTGCATGTAATTCTAAATCAGTTCCTGGTTCACAGAAATATTCTATTTCCATTTGTTCAAATTCTCTTGTTCTAAATATGAAGTTACCTGGAGTAATTTCATTTCTAAAAGCTTTACCAACTTGAGCGATTCAGAAAGGTACTTTTTTTCTACTTGTTCTTAGTGCATTTGGAAAATCTACAAATATACCTTGAGCAGTTTCTGGTCTCAAATAAATAGCAGCAGATGAATCTTGTGTTACTCATTGAGAAGTTTGAAACATAAGATTAAATTTTTTTGCTTCTGTCCAATCTCATGCTTCTCATGTATTAGGATTAGCTACTTTTTCCCCTCTCATAACTTCAGTTTGTTTTTCAAGTGGCCATGATTCTGGAATTAAATTATTAACTCCATATTTTGCTTGTAAAGAACTAGCATTTTCTCACATAGATTCAATTAAAGCTTCAAGTAATTTATCAGCTCTAAATCTTTCTTTTGTATTTTTATCATCAATTAATGGATCACTAAATCATCCAACATGTCATGAAGCAACCCAAACTTTTGGATTTAACAAGATAGAACTATCAAGTAACATCATATCATCTTTTTTTTGTACAAATTCTTTTATCCAAAGATTTTTTATATTTTCTTTCAATAAAGAACCATATGGACCATAATCCCAAGAATTAGCAAGTCCACCATATATTTCACTTCAAGGAAAAACAAATCCTCTTGCTTGAGAAAGATTTACTAAATCTTTCATTGTTACATTAGTCATAATAGAAATGTTTTAAAAAATAAAAAAATATTTTTGAAAGAAAAAAGACCTATGAGCAATTTTTCTTTATTAAAAATATTGCCCAGGGTCTTTTGTAAAGACGGTTCCACCCGGATTTTTTACTTTTGTAAAAAATATTTTTCTAATTGTAGTTTCCAGGCTAAATTATTTGATGAAAAATATTTTTACTTATGAGTATTATAATAAGTGTTTTTAAAATTTCAAGATTTTTTGATTTTATTCTACTAAAAAATTGATTTTTATGGCATTATCCATATATTTAAAAGCAATTAATTTAATTTATAACCAGATTTTTAAAATGGAATATTCAAGAGAATCCCTTGATAGACAAGAAAAAATTCAAAATCTAAAAGATGCTGGAGTTATTTGTTATGCAAATAATTATAGAGGAAAACAAGATATAAGAGATATAGTTGCAACTAATGAAAGTGAGTACAAAGATGTAGAATCACTTATGGAAAATGGTTCAAAAAAATCATTTAAAACAGCTGGTAGACTTATGTCATCTAGAGGTATGTGAAAACTAGTTTTTGCTAAATTAAGAGACCATTCAGGAGATATCCAAATTTGTTTTATGAAAGACAAAGTTGTTTTTAATACTTGAAAAGAAGTTGTAAATTCTATAGTTATAGATAATGAAGAAAAAACTGCTTATAAAATAGCTGAAAAATTTTGCCAAGTTTGAGATTATATAGGTGTTGAGTGAGAATTATTTTTGACTAAACACTGAGAATTAACTATTTTTGTTAATGAATTTCAAATACTTAGTAAAGCTATAAGACCACTTCCAGAAAAATTTCATGGATTAACTGATAAAGAGTCTATTTATAGACAAAGATATCTTGATCTAATTATGGATGATAATTCATACAATAGATTTTTTCTTAGAAGTAAATTTGTAAAAACTCTTAGAAATTTTTATGATAAAAATACTTTCGTAGAAATAGAAACTCCTGTTTTATGAAATGCTGCTTCATGAGCTGCTGCTGCTCCTTTTATAACTCATCACAATGATTTTGATGAAGATTATTTTCTTAGAATCTCTCCTGAAACTGCTCTTAAAAAAGCTACTGTTGGTAGATTTGAAAGAGTTGTAGAATTTACAAGAAATTTTAGAAATGAATGAAGTGACCCAAGTCATATACAAGAATTTAGCGCAATTGAACATTATGCAACTTGGTGGAATTATGAAGACAATATGAAATTTACAGAAGAAATGTTTGATTTTGTTTTCAAAAATATACCAGAATTATCAAAAGAAGTAGATGTAAAAGATAAACAAGGAATTACAAAAAGAGTAAGTTTTCAAACTCCATGGCAAAGAATAGATTATATAGAAGGTATAAAAGAAGTAAGTGGTGTTGATGTTTCAAAATATGTAATTTGAGATGAAGCAAAACTATTATCTGATATAAAATCTGCTTGAATTCAATTTGAATGAATGGATAAAATGGTTGTTCCAACTCTTATAGATTATTTATTCAAAAAAGTATTAAGACCAAGTATAGTAGGTCCTGCATTTGTTTATAATTATCCAAAAACTATGCAACCACTTGCTCGTCAAAATGATGAAAATCCATCAATAGTAGAACAATTTCAAGTTGTAGTAAATGGTTGGGAAATAATAAAAGCATACAGTGAACTTGTTGACCCAGCTATTCAAAAAGCAAATTTTGATGCTCAAGCAAAAGCAAAAGAAATGTGAGATGAAGAAGCAACAAGTGGTGATGATGATTTCGTTTTAGCTATGGAATATGGTATGCCATGTCAATCTGGTTGGTGAATGTGAATTGAAAGAGTTTTTTCTCTTTTAACAGAACAAGAAAACCTAAGAGATGTAGTACTATTCCCTACTATGAAAAGTGAAAAACAAGGTGAAGCAAAAAAAGAAGACTAAAGGTCTTCTTTTTTTATTATATATTAACTAATTGACTTAATTATTTTTTTATTTAAAATAATAAAAATTAATTTAATTAAATATTTATGATTCAAATAAGTTGTTCAAAAGAAGATTTACCAGTTGATGAAAGAAGTCTATTTAATGTATGATTTGTTTTTAGTCATATAGCAAATAATAACTGAAATTCTACTATAGAAAATCAATCATTATCTACTCAAGAAAAAGTAGATGAAATAATGGTAGAAAAAATCAAATTATTAAAAGAAGTAATTTGATTAGATGAAAGAAAATTACTTGAAATGTTTTATCATGATTGATGAATAAAACTAACAATGGAAGATATAGAAGAAATAATATGATCTCTTTTTCTTGTATGAGAAGAAATAGAATGATGAAAGAAAAAATTAGAAATTCCCGCTGAAGAACACCCTTTTATACAAGCACTTGTTGATGATTTTTGTTATTTTTGATGAAATTCTCTAAATTTTAGAAATAATAAATATTATTTTTTATTTGATAGTTTAAATATTTGAGAAGTTCAAAAAAACACTTCTATAAACGATTATGAAATAAATGATATAGATATAGAAGAATTTAAAAAAGAAATTTATAGAAGTTATAATAGGATTGATCAGCATCTGAAAATGTTTCTGGATTTTTTTTCATGATGGACAAATTATAACATAATGGAAAATTATAAAGATTTTAGCCATGAAATAAATCAATTATTTTCTGCAAAAAAATTGGAATTAATAAAAGAAGCTATTAATAAAACAAATAGTTCTCCTGATAAAAAATTTAATGAAAGAACAAAAGAAGATTTAACAAAATTAGTATCATTAATAGAAGAATTTCTAAAAATGGTAAATAAAATAAAATTACCTCTTGATTTAGAAAACCCATACCATAGACACCTTTATCTACAACATATTGATGATATAGTTAAATTTATAGCATATAATAGTGTTTGATTTAACAATATTAAAAATATATTAAAATTAGATATTGATAAAATTTTTAGAAAATATGTATATAGTGAAATTTCAAATTCATTTAAAAAAGTAATCTTATGAATGCTAGATGCAAAAATAAATATATTGGCATTTATGCAAAATATGACTCAAATTTTATTTAACAAAAATTTCTTTAATCCTGATTTTGATTGAAATTTAGTTTTAAGAAAAGATCAATTAGAATACATAAAAAAAGTAAATCCTGATTTAATAAAAGATTTCAAACAATTTCAAGAAAAAACTATAAATGAAAATACTACAAATAGAGATTTAGCTATAGAACTTGATGCAAATATAGGATATTTTATGGATATATTAATTTGAGATAAACCAGAGTCTTACATATATGCAACTGCTTGATTAAATCCAAATTTAAAAGAAATAGATAGATGATATGATGAAAGTAGTGTTGAATTATTTAGTCCTAGTTTAGATTTATTTTGAAAATTATTAGAACAAATTGAAAAATATTCAAATAAGCTTGATGAAAAATGATTAATATCTCATGAAAAAGAAAAAAGAAAAGCAATAAAGAAAAATAAAGAATTACCTCCTCTTTTTGAAAAATGAAAAAATGTTGCTTATAAAGATGTAAAAAGAAATACTCTAAAAAAATTAATTCGTTTACATAGAGAAGAAAATCATCCAATTGTAATGATAAATACTGCTCAAAATGCATATAATCATTTGCATAATAATTGATTGAAAGATGAAAGTTTGCATTTACTTAGTGTAAATTATGGTTGAAGTATAGTTTGATATTTTGCAAAACATACTTTTGAAAGATTACATGGAAAAAATATACTTATAAATTTATGAAATATAGTTTACTCTATTTATGACCTAAAAAATGCATCTGATTTTTTAAAAATAGTAGATTATCCATTTTTAGAATATATGGAAGAATTTAGTTCAGAAGAAATGAAGAAATTTTTAAGTCATTTAAATCATGCAATTATTTTTGATGATAACACTTGTAGTTGAAGAACTCTAAATGATTTATCAAACTTAACTATGCAAAGTTGATTTTACTGAAAAGTAGATACTTTTGCTTGTAGAGTAAGTCAAAGATTGGAATGATATGATGCATCAGTATCTGATAATACTATCTTAAATCTAATTAAAAATGCTTCTCTAGAGGCAAAAAAAACTAGAGTCTGACAAGTAAAAAGAAATTATAAAGAACTTGTTTGAACTATAATATGAAGAAGTATGTATTATTCATGGGGAAAATATAGAAAAAAAGAAGACTTTTAGTCTTCTTTTTTTTAAAACCCACTTTGTAATTCAAGCATTTTTGCATAAATTCATCATTTTTTAATCAAATCTTCATGAGTTCAAGATTCTTTTACTTGTGAATTTTCCATTACAAAAATATTGTGTGCATGTCTAACTGTTTGAAGTCTATGAGCTATAACTATAACTGTTCTTCAAACAAATAAATTGTTCATTGCCTTTGTTATTTGTTCTTCACTAAAACTATCAAGTGCACTTGTAGGTTCATCTAAAATGATTATTTTTGGATTTTTAAGCATAATTTTTGCTATTGCAAGTCTTTGCTTTTGTCATCAACTAAGTCTTACTCATTTTTCTCAAATTTGAGTTTCTAAACTATCTTGTAAATCATAAATAAATTCACAATTTGCTTGTTTTATAACTTCTTCTAATTCTCATTTTTTCAATTTTCTATTTATAGCATAAGTTAGATTTTCAAGTACACTTCAATCAAAAACACTTGGTTCTTGAGTCAAATAACCTATATCTTTATAATAGCTTTTTAGACTTATTTCAGATAGTTTTTGTCAGTCAATAATTATATCTCAACTATTTGCTTTTATATAACCAGAAATAAGTTTTACAAGTGTAGTTTTTCAACTTCAACTATTTCAAACAAGAGCTGTTATTTTTCATCAAGCAATATTTATAGAAAAATTCTCAAATATATTTTTTCATTCATAATAACTATAAGTCAGATTATTTATTTCTATATTTCCAGATTTATATTTAAAATTTTTTCAAGTATCATATCACTCCAAAGTACTAGTATTTTCAAAAAAATCCCAAAGTTTTTCTATATCTATAAACTCTTTTGTCAGATTTAAATAAAATACTATAAAATTACTAATTGCAGAATTTATAACTAAAAAAATAGAAGTAATTCATACAAATTGACTCAAAGACATTTCGCCAGATACAACTGATTTTCAGAAAAAAGAAACAAAAACAAAAAGTGATATACTTATAAAAAAAGGCATTATTCTATTTTGAATTGTTCTACCATTTGACATATCTAAGTTAATTCCTGACATCTCATTTGAATAATTTTCTATTTTTTCTATTTCAGAATTTATTCTATCAGTTTGAAGAATTTCATTTTTACTCATAAGAATTTTTGTAATAAGACGAAGCCTATTATTTCTTATTTCTGATCTTCTTCTACGATATCTAAATTGATAATTGTTTACAACTACCAAAATACTTACAGACAAAAAAAGTAAAATTAAAAATCAAATTGTATAATAAATTCCATGTGAAAAAGTCACATAAAAAACATAAGATAAAAGTATAAAAAGTGAAGTTCCCTTTTCAATTGAGTCAGCAAGTGATTCAGACCATCTAAATCTACCATTTTCAAGAATTGCAATTATTTTTCAAATTCATATTTTTTCTACCTCATTATTATTCATTTGAATAAATTTATTTAGATATATATCATAAATATTTTTATCCGCTTGAGGTATAGTTATAACCCATCAAACTCTACGAGTTATAAACCATAATAATTCATATGTAAAAATAATAAAAATATATAAATATAGAGTTTTTTCCAATAAAAATATATCTTGTTTTGTTATTGCAAATACTATTTTTTCTATAAAAATTACATGAATTAATGGTTGAGCTCCTCTAATAACTGCTTGTACAAAATATAGAGCATAATCTTTTTTATTGTATTTTATCAGTGAAAAAAATTTGAGTATTTTTTCTATTGGTTTTAGGTTTTTCATATATTTTTTCTTTAAAAACTGTTATTTTTGATTATATATAATTTGATTAATTATCCAAAAATAAAGTATTATCCACAAATAAATCTCCTATTATATAATCATCATAAATTATATTTCCTAAAGACACTTCCTTTAAGTAATTGTTATGAAAATTTTCTTTATAATAATCTCTATCTAAATTATAAATCAAGCTCATATTTGAATAATTTTTTTCTCATTGTAATAAGCAAGAATAAAATTTAGAAAAATATTTCAACATAAAAAAGTGCATTTTTTTATACTCTGATAATATTTTTTCACTTATATTTCAATTTGATAAATTGATAGAAATAGTTCCTTCTAAAAACAAAATTTGTTTTAATTTTGATGCAAAATCTTCACTCAAAAAAAATGATGGTATTTCCCCATTACTTCAATAAATATCAACTAAAATACTATCAAATTTTAAGTTTTTTTCTATTATTTCATCTAGTGCAATTATAGCATCTTTTATATATAAATCATTAGTTTTTACTCACATGATTTTTTTACTTATATCAATCATTGTTTGATCAATTTCTATTCATGTGATATTTATATCGCTTATATAATCCTCTAAATATTTAGCAAATGTCCCACCTCAAAATCAAATTATAAGTACATTTTTTGGTATTTTTTTTGCAAAACTTCATAATAAACATTTATTTATGTATCCACTTTTTGTCATTTGAAGTTCTAAATCATACCAAGAAAAAATTGTTTCCCTACCAAAATCATCTGTAATTATTACTATAATTTCATTATTTATATTTGCCACTTCAATTGGTTTTTTATAAAAATCTGATTTTAAAAAAATAGAATCCATTTATTTATATTTAAGTTTTATTTATATTTATTATAGCCAGAAACAAAGATTTGAAAATATAAATATTTTAAAGTTTTAAAACAATGTGTTTTTTGCAATTATATTGATTATATGAGATAATTATAGTGTATAAATATATTTATAATTATAAAATTATGGCAGGAGTAGAATCACAAGCATTTCAAGTTGAGAAAAAAACTTGAAGAGAAGATACAATTGATAGTAGTAGTTTATTTAATACATTAATTAGTAAAACTCAAAATTATAGCGAAGATCATAAAAAAGTTCGAGATTTAGTTAAAGATATAGATGCTAAATTAACTAATTTTAAACAAAATGTAGACACATCTGTTCAAGTATGAGAAAAAAACATGATATGAAGTTTTAGTGAATCAAAATTTGATAGATGAACTAACAAAGTTTTAGAACAAAATTTTGATAAAAATATGGCGAATTTAGCAAATAGATTAAATGAAATTACATCAAAATTTAATTGAAATTATGAAGAATTAAGCGCTCAATTAACACAATTACTTGATTCAGATGTTTTTGTTAATTCTCTACCTAAAGAAAAATCGTTAACTGAAAAAGTTGCAGCTAAATTATGAATTGAATCAAGTCCTTGAAAACCTGAAGTAAAAAAATGAGCTCTAGAAAATTGAGCAGAGGTTTTAAAACAATGATATTATAGTAATTCTAGAACAGAAAAAGCTTTAAAAGATGCATGAGTATAATAAATAAAAAAAATATATGAATTCAAAAGAAATTTTTAAAATATTAAATCAAATCTTTGATTTAAATCCTGAACTAGAAGAATTAATTTCAGAAAAATTAAAAAATCTAGATGAAAAAAAACAAAAAGAACTTATTAATATGCTTATAGATTATACAAAAAAACAACATGATCTAATAAACGAATTAAATAGTACTCTTTTAAAATGAAAAAATGAAATAGAAGAATTTGTTGATAAAACAAATGAAGAAAGTGCTGAAGCAATACTTGCAAAAATATAATTATGGAAGAATTAAAATCAGTTGAAAAAAAATGAGCATTTATATGATTATCAAAAAAAGTACAAAATTATAGCAATGCTATAATTTTTTCTGTCGCTGCAATTTTATGAGCACAAACATGAGATGCAATTGCTGATAATTTACTATCTGATTCTACAATAACTATATCAAAACCACTAAAAGAAACTCCAGAATCTATAAAGTATAAAACAGATTTTTTTAATACATTAACAGAAATGATGATGGAGTCATCATATAATCAAATTGAGAGTGATAAATGAACGATTAAAGCAATAGAACAAAGATTAAAAGATAAATGTAACGGCATAGAAAAAAAATGTGATATAAAAGAAGAAATGGAGTTATATAAAATAGCTGAAAAAGAAATCATTTCATATTTTAAAGAAAATATTACACCTTGAATAAATGTATTAAATATAAAATTAAATAGAACAAATACCTGAAAAATGCTTGATTTATTTTTATATTTTGAAAATATTTTCAAAGCAAGATTTTGAGAAAAATATATGGATATTTTAACTAAAGATACAATTAAGAATGCTACTTATAGTCTTGAAATAGAGATTATGTTAAAGGATAATAAGTATAAAATAATGAGAATTGAATTAATAAAAACTAAAAATTAGTTTTTATTTTTTTATTTTTATAATTCAAGATTATAATTAATAAAAATAATATTAAACTACCTATATGAAAATAAGATTATTAAACCCTACTGATGCAAATAGTGTTTTAAATATATTTAAAGAAACTTGGCTTGATACATATCCTAACAAAGATTTCTGAATAACAAAAGAGCATATAATAAAAAAATATGAAAAAAAAGAAAGATATGAAAATATAAAAAATTACATATCTAATTTTTCAGATGAAAAAATATGATATGGTGTAGAAATAAATTGAAATCTTGCTTGAGTTTGAATTACAAATATGGTGTGAGATAAATGTCATATTTGAGCTATTTATGTATTACCTCAATATCAAAAAAAATGAATTTGAAAAATATTATTGAACAAATTGTTAGAATTTAGAAAAGATTATAAAGAAATATATTTAGAGGTATGAATTTATAATGATTTTGCTATAAATTTTTATAAAAAAAATTGATTTGAAATCATAAAATGAAGTGAAGATAAACATAAAATAATTGATGATGTTTTTATACCAACAATTATGATGGTAAAACAAAATAAATTTTAATTTATATACTAATAAATAAATATGGAAATACAACAAGCATGGTATAGAATTAGTGTTAAAGCATTAATTTATAATGAAAAATGAGATTTTCTTTTAACAAAAGAAAATAATTGAACTTGGGATATTCCTGGATGATGATTAGATCATTGAGAAAATTTTGATGTTTGTATAAAAAGAGAATTACAAGAAGAAATGTGATTAGAAGTTATATGGATAGATAAAAGTCCTAAATATTTTATTACAGCAAATAAACCAGAAAGTAAAACAAGACCTTGGCTTGCAAATGTTTTTTATGAAGTAAAAGTAAAAGATCTAAATTTTAGACCAAGTGATGAATGTGTTGAAATATGATTTTTTAATATAGATAATGTAAATAATATAAATACAATTGTTAATGTTAAAGAATTTGTTAAATTATTAATAAAAACAAAATAACCAAAGCTTCGCTTTGGTTATTTTTTTATTCTTTAACATTACTCAAATTTTGTCTCATTTTATTTATATCCCAACCAGTTCATGTTTTAATTCAAGATTTTTCAAAAGTTACATTCATTTCAGTTGGATTTACAGTTGCTCATAATACACCAGAAAATCATTTTCAAGCAAACAATGATTCTTTTGCTCAAATTTGTCAGTAAATCATTTTTTCCATAAATTTAACTAGATTTTCTTTCCATTTTGTACCACCTGATTCAGTATCTGTTTCACCAAATCTACCATTATTTAAATCTATAGTTTTTAGATTTAAATTTAATTCTCAAAGTGTAAATACATTTGATTGTAATTCTTTGATTAATTGAGAAGTAATTGATTGTGGTATTTTATCAAAACCAATTGATGTAAGAAATTTTAATATATCTTTTTTCTTTTCATCTTGCTCTTTTGCTATATCTGTATTTTGTTTAATAAAAAGAGAGATTTTTTGTTTTGCTTCTTTTATTTTATCATCTTTTTCTTTTTGTTTTTGTGTTTGTAATCAAACAAAAGCATTTTTTATATCACTTGGGCTATTTAAATTTTCTATATTTAATTCAGTATATAAGCCAATATTTGTATTTTTAATATTTTCTTTTATATCTTTTAATTCTATATTATTTAAGATAGCTTTATCTAAATAATCTATCACACTTGAAATAGTATTTAATGTTTCATTTATAGGTTTTAAATCATTTTTTAGATTAGTTTCTACTTCTTGTATAGCATTTTTTTGACTATTGTTTTGTAATTTAGAATCAAGTTTATAATCAGAACCTACAAGTGATAAATTTCTACTATTTTTCCCTGCTTCTATAACTGCACCATCTTTTTCTTGTCTTAATACATTTTTACTTAAATCAACTCAGTTTAAATTATCTGTTCAAAGTTTAAGTTTGGCAATACCTCAAACACTATCTAATCAATATCTAATTTCAATTTCTCTAAAACTAGGATCAATTTGTATCAAAGTATTTATAAATTCTCTATATTTTTCTGGACTTTTAGCTTTTAATTCAGTTGCTACTTCATTAAATACAAGAGGATTAGTTTTTAAAGTTTCTATAACTTCATCAAATTTTCATTCTCCAAGTTTTTTTACTATATCTTGACCATTTTTTCACTCTAATTTAGCTCAAGATAAAATTTCTGTAAGTTTTTCAAAAAAAGGTTTATTTATTTCTATTTTTTCTTGATTATCAGTTTTTACTTCTTTTACATCAGTTTTTACTTCTTTTACATCAGTTTTTACTTCAGCATCAATTTTTGATTTCTCAGCATCAATTTTTGATTTCTCAGCATCAACTATAATTCACAATACTCTATCTTTTGAATCAATAGATATATCATTTGATATAGTTTCAAGTATAGAATCTATAGTTTTTGTATCATTTCAAAATTTAGAAATAATTGTATTTATTATTTCTTCTGTTTCTTCTTTTGATAATCATATTTCACTTATAGATTTATCTATTTTTTCTCTTTGATTAATCTCACTTATATTATTTAATGGATTTTGATATTCTTTTGATGTTTCAGAAACACCTGTAGGCTTTTGTACAGGTGTTTCAGGTAGTTTATTAAATGATTCTAATGGAGCCATAAAAAAATATTATAGAATATAATACATTCTATAATATTTTATCATACTTATTTTTTCTAAGCAACTTTTTTGTCTAGCTCTTTTAATCTAGCTTTTAAAATATCTAATCTATATAAAAGAGATTTTCTAGTTGTATCTTTTTTTTCAGTTTTTAATTGTGTTTCTATTCTTTTAATTTCATCATTTATTGCTTTTCTAGCTTCTTCTGGTTCTAGCATTACCAATATTTGAACCATTTTATTATAATCTTCATCTAATTTTTTTCATTCTTCTTTTCCTTTTGCTAATTCTTCTTTTCCTTTTGCTAATTCTTCTTTTCCTTTTGTTATACTTGCATCTTTTTGTGCTATACTTGCATCTTTTTGTGCTATACTAAAGTCAGTTTCACATTTTTTTTCTCTTGTAATTATATCTTTGATTTTTGGATCTGCAGCTGCATATTCTGGTCTAGTTTTTAAACCATACATTTGTGGAGTATCTATTGCTCAGTTTTTATTAAAATCACATTGTTTTAATAAATCATTTGCTTGAACTGATGTTGAAAGACCTACAGCAAGTACTGCTGCGGCTAGTGTAACTCTACCTTTATTTATTAATCCTGAGCTTTGTTCTTGTCATTCAAGAGCAATTTCTTTTTTACTTAAATCTGCCATTTTTATGCAAATTAAATTATAAACACTATTATTATAATATCTTTTCCCTTTATTGTCAAAATAAAAAAGTAAAAAAATTTCTTTTTTTACTTTTTATGATTATATTTGGGTTCTTTTTTTGTTTTTTTAAAGCTTGTTTATTCTTTCAAGTACAAATTCCCATCATTCAAGTGCTTTTTGTATTCTCTCAGTTTCATTTGAAAATTTTGATATTGGATTGTCTTTCATAAAATTTGTTAAATATTGTTCTCTAGCTTTTATCAATTTATATGCTCTTTTTTGACCATATTTAGTAACATATTCTTTATATAAATCTCAATCAGTTTCTAAAAATACTTCTATTTCATATTCTATTCCAGCAGAGTAAACTATATATTTTTTACCATCAATAATTGTAGTACCATATATATAATCACTACCATTTTCTGCATTTCAGTTTCTTATTTCAAATTTTCATTTATTATTTTTATATAGTTCTGCAGTACCTCACTCCATAAAATTAACTAATCAAATTGTTTTATTTGGTTCAGCTAATGCTAAATTTGTACTTAATACAAATGCAGCTAATGCTAAAGAAATCTTTTTTGGAAAACTTAATTCTTCCCTATTTTGTCAGTTTGTTAAAATATTTTTTTGCTCTAAATCTCTTAAAGACATACATATTTTTAAATTTTAAAACCATTTTTAAAAATGGGTGTTAGTTTATTATACAGATATAAAATATATTGTCAAAAATATAATTTATAGCATAATAAAAAGAAATAGTTTAAAGCTATTTCTTTTTATATTAAACAACAACTCATAATTTAGATAATTCTTTATGCATACCTGGAGATTCAATCCTCATTTGTGCAGATTTAATTGTATCAATTGTTTTTGGATCTAAATCTTTTAATCTTGTATTCCAATGTTCTCAAAATGTATTTCTATATGGAGTAAAATCAACAGCCCAATTTTGAGCGAATTGTCCAAATGTTTTATCTCACATTTTGTTTAATTTTATATCCCAAAGTAAATTAAATGCATTTAATCATTCTTCCATATTTGTAAAACCAAAATAACTTCATCATTCTACACTTGGTCTTGAAGTACCTTTATAATAATTTATACCATAAGCATCTAATGTATTTGCAAATGTTGGATTCCAAGTAAGTCATGCTGGATTATTATTTTTTATACTTGCTTCATTTGGATATTTTGATGCTAGTGGTCTAAAATCAAGTCATGATAAATTTGAACCTATTATTTTATCAAAATCTAGTACAAATATTCATTTTTTTCTTGATGCATATTTTTCAATTTGTTCTTCTTTTATTCCATATTCTTTTGCTTTTTCTTTCCAATTTTCATTTGTTTCTTTTAATAATGAAAGTACAAAATTATTTCTTTCTTCTGTATCTTCCAATATATTTCAATTCCAATTTGGAAAATTATTTTTTATTCTATGATAAGTTGTGAGTAATTCTTCTAATTTTACTTGTCTATCTATAGATAAAATTGGCATATCTTTTACAATATCTCAAAATAAAAACATAGCAAATTTAGGATCAATTCCCTTATCTATTGCTCATTTTAATAAATCATCAAAATTTAATTGTGTATCTTTATTTTCTTTTTTATAATCAGAAAATATTGTTATATTTTTAGTTTCTATATCAGATATTTCTTTTGTATCTCTTAGTTTTGTAACTTGCAATTTAGTATCTTCATGAATTGTAAGTCTTCTATTTTGAGAGTTATAAAATTCTCATTTCAATCAAGTTCTAGTATATATTTCTTCTCAAACTTTTACTTCTTTTACTTCTTTTGGTAATACTTGTCCTGCAGTAGTTCTAAGATATAATTCTTTGTTAAATCTACCATCAAAAGTAAAACTAAAATCTACTTCTTTTACTTCTCATGATGATATTTTAGAAGAATCAATTTGAAATTTAGTTATATGTTTTAATCTATCTCTCTCAGGAATTTTTAAAAACTCTCTACTTGAAATAGTTTTTAATTTTTCTCTTGTTTCATCTGATACTTTTTGACCTTCTGGAGATGTTTTTGTTTCAGGAGAAATTTGAGTTTCATTTGAAGTTTTAACTTCACTTTGTTTTAATTTATCTAAAGACATAAAAATTAGTTTAAATAGTATTTTTTTTAATTATGCAAAATTTCTATCTTTTTTAACATTTCTATCAAAAACAAGAATTGCTCAATCTGGAATATCTTTTTTATCTCAAGCAGGTTTAACCACTTTTAATCATTCTGGAGTTGGAATAGCATATCATGAAATTGGTTTATTAATATTCATTAATGAAACTTTATTTCATTGATTTCATCATAATAATTTATCTCATAATTTAATTCATACATGACCATAACCAGATTCTCATATAAATTCTTTTGCAGATAGTCATCATGTTCATTTATATCATGCTTGTGTTAATGTCCAATTTACAAATGCTGCACACCATGGAGTATTTCTAGAATTTAATCATTTTCAATGTCATGATAAATATTTATCTGCTCATCAATTAAACTCTGTTGTTCCTAATTGTGATAATGCAATTTGAGTAAATTTTTCAAGAGAAGTTTCAACTCATTCTAATCATTCTGGTAATCATTTATCATTAAGTGTAAATTTAATATTTCAATCTTCTCAAACACTATATTTTAATCATTTTCAATATTTTTTAACTGCATCAATTATATCTTGTAATGTAGAAACTATTTCTCAAGCATCAGCATAATCATCTAGAAATCCACCATTTTTTAAATACATAGAAACAACTAAAAGTTTTTCTAATTCTGCAGGTGATGAATTTTGTAAATTTTTTCAATCTCAAGTTAACAAATATTTTAATTCATTTTCTTTTTCTATTCATTTAGAAAATGCTTCTTTTAATGTTTGAGTATATTTTTCATCGCTAAATTCACTATTTTTTTCTACAAATTCATTGTATTTTTTAAAATTAGCTTGTTCCAAAGAATTAAGTTCTTCTGGTGTTCAAATCTTATCAATTGTAACATTTGTTTTATCATGAATTGTAAGTCTTTTATCACCTGAATAAAATTCTCATTTTAATCAAATTCTAGAATAAGTTTGACCATCTTTTGTAACTTCTCTAACTTCTTTTGGTAAAACTTGTCATGCTGTTGTAAGCATATATAACTCTTTGTTAATTTGACCATCACCATCTTGATCAAAACTAAATGTTACATCTTTAACAGAACCAGAAGATACACTATTACTATCAACATTATCTTTTGTAACATATTGTAATCTTTCATCTTCACTTGCACTTAAAAATTCTTTACTTGATATAGTTTTTAATTTTTCATTATCAAATTTAAGTTTTTCTCACTTTTCATCAACTCATGATTCAAACTCCGCTTTGTCAGTTGATTTTGTTACATCAGATTCAAGAGATGCTAATTCTGCTTTTATATCACCTCATTTTTTTACTGCTTCATTAAATCTAGCAACATATCTATTATATAAATCAATTGTTGGTTTAGCTTCTGGATCAGTTTTTATACTTGAATCATTTTTCATTTTAGTTCACAAAATTTGTGCTGATTTTTTACTAAATGCTTCTTGATACTTTAATCACTCTAAAGTTTTTTTAAGAGATTCTATTTTTTCATAAACTCTTAATTGTTCTGGTGTTAAGTTTGAAGTATCAACTTGATTTTGAGTTTCTACTTTTGGAGCTTGTTCTAAAGATTGTTTTTGATTTTCTACCATTTTTTTTTATTAAATTATATTTATTATATTTTATCATAATAAAAATAATAAAACAAAAAAACCTCTGGTTTTTTTGAGGTTTTTTTATACAAGAGTAGAAGCTGTTCTATAATCTGTATCATTATAGTAAGCAACTGCTGCAGTGAAATAATTTTTTGGAGATATTGATTCTCATGGTGGTATATTTTTTGCAATTGCTGGATTTTTACTAGCATATTCTTGAGCTTTTGATGATGATATACTCATAATTCATTCTCAAGTATTATAATATGCCATTGCTAATTCTATAGGACAATTTTTTCTACTCATAATATCTACAAGATATCTACAAGTTGCATCTAATTGGTCTTTTGGATCATTTCTATCCAATCATTTTCCATACTTTGCCCAAGTAGAATCAATCATTTGTCATAATCAATATGCACTACTTCCTGGAGCTCAAGCCATAGGATCCCATCTACCATTTTCATGGTTTATAAGTGTTATCAATTTTTCTGGTCTAATTCCATATTTAGCAGAAACTTCCAAAACTATATCTTTATACTTTTCAAATCATTTTCATAAATTTTCAAGAGGTACAAATTTATTTATAACTTCATTTATTCCTTCTCAATTTTTTGTTTTAATAACTCATTTTTCAGCATCAAATTCTATATTTTCAGCAATTTCTTTTGGTAAATATTTAGCTAAATATGAACCAACAATTTCTAAATCTGATTTTGAAAATCAAGTTAAAGAAATCTCACTAGCATTTCAAGCAGTTTTTAATTGTTCTCTTAAATTTGATAATACTTCTGGTTTTCTTATTTCTTCATATCTATTTTTAAAAGCATCTAGTGATTTTTGTTGTTCTTCTGGTGTAAAATCTTTTTTTGAAACAATTTCAACAGTATAATTATCAAAAATAGATAAATATCTTCATTCTGCTGAATAATATCATGGTCTTGGTTCTAATTTTCTTTCTCAAACCACTCAATTTATTTTTACTTTATCAATTTTATCGATTGGAAGTAAATCTCATGCTCATATAGTTTTATTTAAACTTTGATTTCATCAAAAATTTACTTTAAAACTATCTCAAACATTCATATTATCTTTTGAAACTTCTCATGCTCAAATTAAAAATAATTTTGATAAATCATATCAATTTTGTTTAAGAGTATATATTTCTCATGATGATATATTTGATAAATCCTTATTTTCAACTATTTTTAAAATATCAGGATTTGATTCTCCTGCTTTTAATAATCAATTTTTGAAATAATCATTAGATTTATCAAATGAGCTTGTAAGTTCAGAACTATTTGCTTCTAAATTTATTTGATATAACTCTCTAGATAATCTATCAATATCTCTATTAATCATATCAACTCTTTCTTCAAATGACTTTATTTCAGCAACATCTTCTTTATCTTGTATCAATGGTTTATTTCTTTCTATTCATGCATTCATAATTCTAGCACTGATTCATTTAAATCTTATTTCAGATTTTTTATCAGAAACTTTTTTCTCTAAATCTTTTTGTTGTTCAAATTTTGAATCAATAACTTTTTGTTGATCTGGTGATAATTTAGTATACCATTCTTGTTTTGAATAATCAGAATTGATTTTACTATCAGCTTCATTTTGTGGTTTTTGAGATTGATTTTCTACCATATTTTTTTATTAAATTATATTTATTATATTTTATCACAATAAAAAATATAAAACAAAAAAACCTCTATATTTTGAGGTTTTTTTAAGCAAATTGTCAATAATATGCTTTTGCAGCTAAAGCTACTTTTTTTTCTGTTGGTTTATCTTTTCAATATTTCTTTTTATATACTTCAGCTACTGCTGGATTATTTTCTAAATGGTTAGTTATTTTACCATTTGGTCATAAATTAAATCTAGCAACTGCCATTGAAACATCTCAATTAACTCACTTTCAAATCATCATTATATATCTTAAATATGCTCAAATTGCCATAATTGATTTTTCTGGATCATATCTATCATTTTGGCTATTTATTCATATATTTTTTAAATTTTCAGCATATTTTTTTTCTCATTTTGCTTCAAAATATTGTAAAATATTTCACTCAACTGCTATATTATTTTTACCAACTTTTTCCCATAAAACTTTACTATATAAATCTTTAAATGTTTCTGGTAAAAATTGTCATACTCATTTAGCTCATCTTCATTTTTCAGATATGTTTGCTTTGAATGGATTTGATTTATTTGCTATATCAGCTTCTCAAACAATAACAGAAACTATTCTATTTTGAGGAATATCAAAAGCTTTTGATGTTTTCAATACAATAGATGCTAGTTTTTCTATATTTATCTCACTATATTTTTTTACATATTCTAAAAATATTCTTCATTTTTCTGTTTTATTGAATACAGAAAGTACATCATTTGATATTTTTTCTTTTTTATCTGTTTTTTTAGTAGATTTCGAATCTTTTGATTCTTCTATTGGGGTAATTTTTCATCAAGTTAAGTTTCAATTTATAGCTGAAATTGTATTTTTTCATACTAATCAATCTTTATCTAATCATTTTTTTGATTGAAATTCTAACAATTTTTTCAAAGTGGCTGGTCAAAATTCTCAATCACTCTCCATTCATAATTTTTCTTGTAAAGTATCAACTCATCATTTCCATAAAAGTGATTTTTCTACTTCTTTTCACCATTCTTTTGTAATAAAATCTTTTAATTTTCATTTAGTTAATTCATGAATTTCTACTTTATCGTCAGCAAAAACTACATCTTTTAAATACTTTGAAAAAGCTTCTCTCTCTCTTGGAGTAAGCTTTCAATCTAGAGTTATTTCATTATCAATTTTATCATAAGAATCAAGAAAATTTCATAGATTGTCTCATGCTAAACTAGATTTTAAAATAAAATTATATGTATTTAAAAAATATTTATAAAAAATCATAACTTATTTTAAATAATTAATACAATAATTTTAACACATATTTTCAAATAAACAAAAAAAGTCCAAAAGGACTTTTTTTTAGTGAACAACTTCGAAATTTAATCTAAGAAGTTTTTCATCTGCTTCAACTAATCTTACTCTTAAACTATCTCAAAGAGTATATTTATTTCATAATTTATCTCTATGTGTTTGAAGTTTTTCATCATAAACAGTTCATTCTATTTCTACAAATCATTCAGCAGTATCTGGTAATTCTACAAAGAACCCTTTGTATAGTGTACCTGAAACTATTGCATCAAACTCTTCACCGATTTTATCTTTATAGTATTTAACTAAGAAATAATCTCTAACTTTGTATTCTAATTTATCACTCATTCTTTCTTGAGTACTAGATTGTTTACCTACTTTTGGAAGAATAGCTTTATAATGAGCTTGTCTATCAGCATTTAATCTTTTTACTAGAAATTCTTTTATAATTCTATGTATTTGTAAATCTGGATATCTTCTAATTGGTGAAGTAAAATGGCTATAAAATTCAAGTCATAGACCAAAATGTCCAAAATTTATATGTGAATAACTAGCTTGTGTAAGCGTTCTTAGAGTCATTCTTTCTAAAAATCTTCTTTTTGTATCTGGAAGATCTGCAAATTTTTCAATCAAAAGACCAAATTCTGCAGTTGTAGATTCACTAAATTTATGTTTAACACCAAAAATATTTAATTTATCTTGTAATTCTAAAATATCTTGTTCTTTTGGAACTTCATGGATTCTATATAAAAATGGAAATTTAGAAAATTCTTTTGCTACTGCTTCATTTGCAGAAACCATAAAAACTTCTATAAGTTTATTTGAATCATATTTTGGATATTCTTTTACTCAAATTGGGTTACCATCAGCATCAAAATCAATAACTGTTTCAGGAAAATCAAAATTTAAAACTCAAGCTTCTTCTCTATATTTTAAAATTATTTCTTTTAATTCATTTGCTTTACTGATTGTTTCAAGTAATTCTAAACTTACTTCTCATCTAAACATAAGTTCATCACCTACATTTAATTTCTTTTGTTCGATCATATCTACATCTTTATATGTAAGTCTATAATCACTTCTAATAACTGATTCCCAAACTCTAGATTTAATTAAATGCCCTGTTTTACCTCAAATATGCATTTCACAAGTAAGAGTTAATTTATCAGTATATGGATTTAGAGAACATAAGTTATTTGATAATTTTTCAGGTAACATAGGAATAACTCTATCTGCTAAATAGATAGAAGTTGCTCTTTCTAAAGCTTCTTTATCAAGTGGACTATTTTCAGTTACATAATTTGTAACATCTGCAATATGAACATAAAGAATAAAATCTCAGTTATCTAATTTTTCAAGTGAAATAGCATCATCTAAGTCTTTAGCATCAGCTCCATCAATTGTAAATGTAAACATATCTCTGAAATCTTTTCTTCTTTCAATTTCTTTTGGGTCAACACTTTCACCGATTGTTGCTAATTGTTTTTGTATATCATCTGGAAATGTAATTTTAGCACCAGCTTCAACAGCCAAAGTTAAAATTTCTTCTTCTCTTTTATCTAAACTTCATTTTCTAGCTATGATTTCTTTAATTACACCTTCTGGATTTTTTTTACCAAATTTAGTAATTTCTACTCAAACAATATCTCAATTATGAGCTCACATAGCATTTGTACTAGCTACGAAAATATCATTTTTAATATTATCATTTTTTGGAACAACAAATCAAAAACTTTCTCTACCAACTTGGTAAGTACCTACTACTAGACCTTTTTTTCTTTCTATAACTCTAATAATTTCAGCTTCTTCTTTTCATTTAAAAACTTTTACAGAAGCTTCAACTAAATCACCATTCATAGCTGTAGATTTATTTCTACCATGAACATAATATCATTTTTTAGTTTTTCCAGTTTCTGTTTCTGTTTCAACATCAACGAAACCAAAATCACCATTACCTTGAGTATAAACTCAGATAATATTGTTTTCATTTGTTTTATGATCAGTACTTGCTTTTAATATTCAAATAATTTTAGCTTCTTTACTTTTTCCTCATTTTTTATCCATAATTTCAACTTCAACTAAATCACCATTTGTTGCTCAATTCATGTGTGGCCCAGCAATAAAAAAATCACCACTATGAAGAGACTTATCAGTTGGAACTACAAATCAAAAATTTTCTCTAGCTTGGAAAATACCTACTGCTTTATTCATTTGTTTTTGTTTTAAAAAATATTTCTTAAAAATTATAACATACTTTTTTACAAAAGAAAAAAAATAAATCAAAAATTTGCAAAAAACTTTTGATTTTATATAATCTAGGAGCTTTTTCAAAAAAAGTAAAACAAATAAAATTATTTGTTTCATATAATTTTATTTGCCCAGGTGATGAAATGGTAGACATGGAGGACTCAAAATCCTCTGATTTCGGTCGTGTGGGTTCGAGTCCCACTCTGGGCACCAATTTTTTAACTCGAATAGAGGTTTTTTGCAAAGCAAAAATTTTATTGTGACGAATAGTAACAATAAAAACGAATGGCCGACCCGAAGGGCGCCGAGTCCCAGCTCTCTAGCACCATAAAAACTATTCTAGTGTAATTTCGAAGAAATTATAGTAGAATAGTTTTTATTTTATTTTGTTTTATTTTACTTTTGACAAATAGAAATATTATTTTATTATAAAAACAATATTAAATCTATATTAAATATTATATGAAAATTCATTGTAATTCTTCTGAAGCTATGATTCACTCAAGTGAAGCTAGTGACTTCTTTGAACAAATAATTTTAGAGCTTAAAATAGAAAATAAAGAACATTTATTTAGCTTATTTAAGAGAGTTAAAGCAATAGAAAGAGTTAGTGATGAAGAATTAAATTTTTTATATGAATTTTTAACTTCTACTGAATTTAAAAAAATATATGAAGAAAAAATTTCTACTTTTACTTGAAAGAAGGAAAAACTAAAAAATTTAGAATATTCAAATATGATTTCTAGTTTTGTTTGTTTTATGAATAAATCAAAAGTCATATATATTTTAGATTTATGAGCAGATGAAATTAGTTATGAATGAAAAAAATATTTAAAAGTAAATATTTGAAAAAAAATAAGATTAGAAACTAAAAAACAAAGATGAAAAATAGATTTAAATTGAGATAATGATAATTTTGAAAAATTTAGAAATAGATGAAAAAAAATATTAACACCTAAATTTAAATACCTAGAAATTATAAATGAAAATAATGATTATTTAATTTGAATAGATTTAAGATCAGGACTGTATTTATTAATTGATAAAGATACAAATGAAATTTTATTGAAATCAAAAGAAGAATTATCTTTTATAAATAATAATCATGTTAAACATTGTTTTGTAATAGAATGAGAAAATAATTTATTTTTAATTTATTGAAATACGTTTATAAATGTATCTGATGAAACTATAGTGCATTTTATATGAAATGATTTATTTTTAATAAATAAAAAATTAAATACTGTTTTGAAAGTTTGATGAAAAATAAATATTCTTTGAGAGTGAGAAATACTTGAAATAAAAGGAAATAAAATAACTTTTTTTAATAGTGAAAATCACCTAACTTTGATTTATGATATATGAAGTGCTAAATTTGAAATAAAATAAAAAGAAAACTTTAAAAGTTTTCTTTTTTTAATTTACAATTTTTACAATAATACCTTCTCTATTTTTTCATCCAGTTTTAGTAATTTTTGCTTCAACCATATCTCCATCTTTAGCACCATTTTTTCTGTGACCAGGTATAAAAACATCATTGTTTTTACTTTCATCAGGAATAACAAACCCAAACTTATCACTATCTTTAAATCTACCAGTAACAGTTCAAAGAGTATCTCAAAATACTTTTACTACTATTGCTTCTTTTTTACCTTTAAATTCTATTATTTGAGCTTTTACTTTATCTCAATCTTTTGCACCATTTCTTTTATCACCATAAACAAAAAAACCTTTTTCCAATCATTCTACATCTATAAAACCGAAATTTCATTCACCTTTACTATAAATTCACTCAACAAATTCTTGTTCAATTGGTTTTTCTTTTCAAAATACTCTTGTTATTCTAGCTTCTGGTTTTTTTCAAGTTGATTTAATCTCAACTCATTCTACTTTATCACCAGTTTCTGCCAGTCAAAAATGAGCTTTTTTTACATAAAAATCCCCTCCATAATAATCTCTATCTTCTGGAATTAAAAACCCAAAAGTTTCACCTCATTGAAATTTTCATACTATTTTTTCTTGTTGTTGTTTCATCTTTTTTATTAAAATTTTTAAAATCTGTTTTATTATACTCAAATATGTAAAATATAAAAATAATTTGATTTATTATATACAATATATATACTTATAAATAATAAAATATAATTTTAAAATTATGTATATTTGTAATAGTTGCTGAAATGAAAGCTTAAAATGGCTTGGACAATGCCCTTTTTGTCGTGAATGGAATAGTTTAAAAGAATTTAAAGAAGCAAAAATAACTGAAAAATGATGACAAAAGTGAGAAGCAAAAATTCTTGCTAATTTATGAGATGTAATAAAAGAAAATAAAGAAGTCAAAATCATAACTTCGTCTCCAGAATTAAACAATGTTTTGTGATGATGAATTATTCCTGGATGAGTAGTATTATTATCATGAGAACCTGGTATTTGAAAATCAACTATTACTCTACAATTAGCATCTCTTGTAAAAGAAAATATAGTTTATATTTCATGAGAAGAAACAGCTTATCAAATAGCTGATAGAGCAAAAAGACTTTGAGTTACTTGAACTAATATGAAAATATTAGCTGAAAGTTGTATAGAAGATATACTTGAAACTCTTAGTAAAAATAAATCAGAAATAGTAGTTATAGACTCTATTTCAGTTATGCATTCAAACAATGTAACTTGAGTTGCATGAAGTGTAAGCCAAGTAAGATATATAAGTGAATTACTTGTAGCTTTTGCAAAAACAAGTAACACAGCAGTATTTATTATATGACATATCACAAAAGATTGAAACTTAGCATGACCAAAAACTCTAGAACATATGGTTGATACAGTTTTGTATTTTGAGTGAGACAAGTATGATAATCTAAGAATTTTAAGAGCTCTAAAAAATAGGTTTTGAGCAACAAGTGAAATAGGTATTTTTACTATGAATGAAAATTGATTATCTGACTTAAAAAATCCATGACTTGATTTTGTAAATTCTACTGAAGCTACTATTTGATCTAGTTTATCAATAACAATTGAATGAACAAGACCTTTGATAATAGAAACTGAAAGTCTAACTACATATACTAAATTTGGTTATCCTAAAAGAAGTTCTAGATGAATTAATTCATCAAAGCTTGATTTAATAGTTGCAGTTTTATGAAAATATACTCCTGTAAAACTTGAAGCTTATGATGTATATACTAACATTGCTAGATGATTAAAAGTAGAAGAACCTGGTATTGATTTATCCCTTGCTGCATCGATTATATCTAGTAAAAATAATTTAAGTTTAGCAAAAGATACTATTTATATATGAGAAATCTCTCTAACTTGAAAAGTTAAAAAACCTGTTCATTTAGAAAAAAGAGTTAAAGAAGCTATAAAAATGTGATTTAAAAAGATATTTATTCCAGAATGTGATATAAAATCTAGTGAAATAGAAATAATAAAAATAAAATCGCTATGAGATTTAGTAGCAAAAATCAAATAAAAAAAGGCCTTTGGCCTTTTTTTATTTGATTCAAGTTGTACCGAATCATCATCTATCACTATTATTCATAAAATCAACTAACTCAAAATTAGCTTTTTCTATTTTTACAAACATTCATTGTCATATTCTAGTTTCTGCATCAATAATAACTTTTTCCTTTGTCATATTAATATATGCAAATTTAATAGTATCATTTTCTCAACAATAATCTTGATCAATAATACCAACTGAATTAACTTGAATAAGTCAATGTTTTTTAAATGTAGAACTTCTAGGTTGAATTTGTAAAACATATCCAGCTGGAGTCTCAACTACTGTTCAAGTATCAACAAGTTTAAATTCACCTGGTTCAAAAATTACAGTATCTTTTGATTTAAAATCAAAAGCACAAGCTCCTGAAGTTTCATAAAATAAAGGTTTACCATCATAAGTTTTTATTCTTACTTTCATATATAAGTATATTAAAATATAGTTAATTTTATAATAAAATATTTAAAAAAAATTGCAAATAAATATTTTAAAGTTAGTATTTTAAAAATTTAAAAATAAATCTTAAAAAATGGAAAGAATACAAAAAAATATAATAATATGATCGATAGTTTTTAACTCTATTGCACTTATAATTTTTTTTGTATTTTATATATTTTTTTATAATCAAAATGAATGAAAAATAAACTATATAAAAACTAATAGTGTAAAAATAGTAAAAAATAGTGAAATAGTAAAAAATAGTGAAAACCCAAAATGAATTTTTAATAATGAAATAAATATAAATGAGAATGTATTATCTTGATTTTTTATAGATAAAAACACTATAATTACAGCATCTCATTGAGTAAATAGTACTAATAGTGATTATGAAATAGTAGATATTAATTGATGAAAAACTTATTCATGAAAACTTATTTTTAAGGATAGTGAAAATGATTTAGCTAAAATAAAAATAGCAGATGATTTCATAAATTTTAAAAAAATTAAAATTTGAAATGAAATAAAAGTTTGAGATGAAATTTGAAGTATTTGATTTGATAAAAAAAGTAATTCTTTTGTAACTAAAACTTGAACAATTCTTGAAGTAAACTGAAATAAAATAAAAACAGATATAATTTTTCAAGAATGAAATTCTGGCTGAGCAATATATAATAAAAATAATGAATTAGTGTGAATAACTTTGGAAGTAGATACAAAAAATAATGTTTGATATTTTTTAAAAATAAATGAACTATTAAAATAAAAAGAAGCCTTTGGCTTCTTTTTATTTTAATAGTTCTGCTAATTCTAATTTATAATTTTTTAATGCACCTTCCGTTCATTTTCATGATCAAGACTCTATATTGTATATTTTTTGATTAAGATATTTTATTCTTAAATCTCTATAAATTTCTTTAAAATGAACTTGTTCTCTTTCTGATAAATTGTTATAACCAGTTACAAATAATCCATATTCTAAACTATTTGCAAAATTTTGTCATGATTCAATAATATCATCCACTCAATGAACATATTGCATAAAATCATCAATTTTTGCTTTTTCTTCATCTGTATATTCAATTATTTGATCGACACTAGATTTAATAGGACCAAATTCAGATAATACTTCAACTGATAATCAAGTAGTATCTCAATTATTTACTTTTTCACTTGAATCCAATATTTCTTTTACCATATTTATAAAATTATCTATTATTATCTATTTCTAATCTATATCAAAAACCTCTAAGAGCACTTCTTATATTACTTTTAATTTGTGCAATTTGCTTTGGTGTTAAAGAAACAGATTTATCTCTTGAAAATAAATCTAATTTTTCAAGATACAAATTATTTATTCACTCCTCTGTAATTACATAATTTAATGCATTTTCACCTGGAATTCATTCATTTGGTTTTCAAAATCTATTTTTTGCTTCAGTTAATAATGAAATCATTCTCATTGTTGGCATTTTTACATTTTGAACTCACATTTTTTCTTTATATCATAGTGCAACTGCTCAATAATAAAGATTCTCAAAATTTTCAACTTTTAAAGATGATGCAAATGATAAAAGTAAACTATTTCAATTTATACTTCATAAAACTCCTGATGACTCAACTGATTCTAATTCAGTTTTTAATCATTCAAATGTTACAAGTGGTAGATTTACTGTAGACCAATTTAATTCATCATTAAATCACAAAATTTCTACTATATATTTAACATCTTGTAGATGTGATAAACCAAATTGTTTAGCAAAATCTATTTGCTTATCATTTCATGTTTTTAAATCTTCTAAATTTGCATTTACATATTCCCACATATAAAAAAGTGGATATGATAACATTTTTTCATTAATTTGTCTTTTACCAAAAGAAGATAATCATTCATTAACTTTTCCTCTTCTTTTATCTGATAATAAACCTAAAACACTATTTCTATTATGAGTAATAGTATTTTTTGTAGCATTATCTAAAACTTTTTGAGTATATTCTAAATCATTTTTATCAAAATATAATTTATTTAAAATTAAATAATGATATTTTAAATATTCTCTTTTTACAGTTTCACTAGATACATCAATATCTGGTATATTTCAACCTCATAATTCTTTAAAAGAATCTTTTAATATTTTTTTTGGGTTTACTTCAGGGATATATGGATTCCCTAAAAATTTAGTATTTAAATCATTCATATTTATATTAAATTACTCTTAAAATTTCCTCAATTGTAGTATAACCTTTTATTGCTTTCAAAATTCAATCTTCTTTCATAGTTATTAAATCTCAATTTCTTGATTCTGCTATTATATCATCTGTATTTGCTTCTGCTCTAATCATTTCTCTTAATTTATGAGTTAATGATATAATCTCATAAATACCTAATCTTCAACTATATCAACTATGATTACATTTTTCACAACCAGCTCACTCATATAATTTTATATTTTTTGCTGGTCTAATACTCATACCAATATCTTTCATCATTGCTTCAACAATTGCTTGTTCTTCAGGAGTTTTTTCTTTTTCTCTTTTACAATGAGGACATATTTTTCTAACTAATCTTTGTGCAACAATTGTATCAAGCGCAGATGCAATAATATATGGTTTTAATCACATATTTACAATTCTATCTAATGTCTCAGCAGCTGATTTAGTATGTAGAGTTGATAAAACTAAATGTCATGTAAGACTTGCCTGAGTTGCTGTTTCTAAGGTATCTTTATCTCTTATTTCTCAAACCATTATTATATCTGGATCTTGTCTAAGAATAGCTCTTAATCAAGAATGAAAAGTAAAACCTTTTTTTTCATTTACTTCTGATTGAATTATTCAATCCATTGTATATTCAATTGGATCTTCTAATGTTATTATTTTTTTATCTCTTGTATTTAACTTAGCCAAAATAGTATAAAGAGTAGTAGTTTTACCTGAACCTGTTGGTCATGTAACTAAAACCATACCATTTTTCTTTGAAATTGATCTTTCAAGTATTCTTTTTGTTGTCCAAAAAAATCATAAATCATCAAAATCTACTACGGATTTTGTATTATCAAGTATTCTACAAACAACATTTTCAGCATCTCATACAGGGAGTGTTGATATTCTTACATCAATATCTCTATCTTCAATAACCATAGAATATTTACCATCTTGAGGTATATCTGTAATATTTAATTTTAAACCAGATGCATATTTTAATCTTTCAAGTATTGATTTATATTCTTTTAAAGTAATTCTAAATATATCAACTAATACTCAATCTATTCTAAATCTAACAACAACATAATCTTCAAAAACTTCATAATGTACATCACTACTTCAAAGTACAAGTGCTCAAATAGTAATATCTCTAAGTGTATCATCTGTTTTTTGTTGTTTTAAACTTTCTTTTACTTGGTCTTCAATTTTTTTAAACTTCAAAGAATGATACTCTCTTTTTGATTCTCTAGAAAGTATCTCTTGTTTTAATTCTTCTTGAATATTATTTTGCGTATCATTTTCAGGTTTTTTAACAACCATAACTTGTATTTTCAAATGAATAAATATAATTTAAATAAATTTTATCATAATTATTTAACTTATGCAAAAATTAGAGAGAAATGCGTCAATTTTACTTTGGTCTATTTTTTTAAGTTTAACTATCTGAATTGCCTTTATTTCTATAAGCTCTCAAATAAGTAAAAACCTAAAAGAAAATATATGATTAAAAGATAAAATAAATATTATTTCTCTAAAAGAAAAAAAACTAAATGAAGCAATTGAAACAAACAACTTTAACAATATAGAATTAAGTGATAATGAGTTAATAATTTTTGAAAAAAATAATTATTACAATATATGACTAAAAGAAAATGAAGAAATCAGAATAAAACTAAGTTCTAGTAATAATATGACTATTAAATTAAATACATGATCACCAGTTTCATATTTAAATTCTAGTAATCCAAGTATAAATTGAATAGTTACATCAAATTCAACATTTAGCTCATGAAATAATTACATTTTAATAAAAAATTTATGATGATATTCAAATATAGATATAATGTCAGAAGTAAATTTTGAAACTGAAAATAAAAGATATAAAATAATTGAAAAAATAGGTAATAAAATAATAACAAAAGAAAACTGAAAATTTAAAATATTTTAAATAAAAAATAATGAAAAAAATTAACATAACATTTATAACGATATTAATTATTAGTATTCTCACTATAAATTTTACATACTGAGACTCAAAAACTATGTCTTCTTCTACTTGATATACATTATATGAAGAAAGAGTAAGTAGCTTTTGTAAAGAATATAAAATAAATGATGGTAGTTCTGAAATAATTTATACTATAGATAAAGATGATCAATTTTTAAATTTAGATAAATTAGAATGAGTTACTCAAAATTATAAAAAATCAAAAAGTATTGATCTTGCAAAAGAACAATATAGAAAAAATATGGACAACATATATTGATGTGCTACAAACGTAGTATATTAAAGAAGATCTATTAAAAAGTAACCCTGAATTAGATTCTAAGCTAAAAAATAAATTAGAAGAACAAATAAAAGCAATAGAACTTAAAATAAGTCAAAATAGCAATAAATGTAAAGTTACTTCTGAAAAAAATAATAGTATAATCAAAAAATCTGTTTTAAAACAAACAACATATGAAGTTTGTAAATATAGTTTTTATTTAGAATATTTAAAATCATTTAATGAACAAATGGCTGCGTTGGATGATGAAACAAAAAATAATCAAGATAATGCAAAAACTATACAAACTATTTTACAAGAAGAATCTAAGAAAAAAAATCAAATACAAAAAGAAATGGATGATGCATTTAAAATATTTCCTATTGCATTCAAAGCATATTCAGAGTATGAAAATAATATAACAATTCACATCTATTTAGAATTATTAAGAGAAGATTATAATCTATTAAGAGAATGATTACATAAAAGTATAAATCCAATAAATCAAGTTGTTTACAAAATAAGTAATGCAATGAAAAAATAAAAAAATCCCTTAAGGGATTTTTTTATTATTCAACATATATATATCAATCAATACTTCTATCATTTATAGGAACTTTTCTATAAGTTATTTCATTTAATCTTCTATAGTTCATATCTGAAACTATAATATGATCTCATTTAACTTCCATAACTATTCAAACATGTCCATATCTAGGATTATATCAAGTTCAAGTAAATTGAACTATAGCTCATAATCTAGGACTACTTCAAGTAGAAACTCCTGCTGCCTTAGCATTAGAAATCCATTGATTAGCATTTCATCACCAAGATACATTTTTATATTGTGCTATATACCATGTACAATTTCACCAATAGAAAGTATGTTTTGGAGCTCTCCGAACAAGACTATAACTTCATTGACTAGAAACAATTTGACTATTTGCTTGTCATGCAAAACTATATCATCCAGTCGTTTTAGTATTTCACTTATTATTTCATTTAATATTAGAAACAACTTTAGTAGGAGTAATTGGTTTTACAGGAATTACTATTTTTTTAATAGCTCATGGAATAACTAAATTATCTCAAATTTTTATAGTATCATTATCTGATAATAAATTTTGACTTTTAATTTTATTTTCTTCTACTTCATATTTTTTAGCAATAGAAGATATAGTATCTCATGATGCAACAGTATGAATTAATCATGAAACTGGTGGAACTTTAATTAAATCTCAAGGTCTTAAAACATGGTTTTTTTCAAAATTATTTGCCCATAGTATAGAACTTGTTGATATTCAAAAATCATAAGATATACTAGAAAATGAATCTCAAGGTTTTATTTCATAACTAAGTATTTCGTTAGTTCAAGCCAAATCTCTATTATCGTTTAATATAGTATTAACAGATAAAAAAGAATCTTCTGATTCAATTATTGGCAATCAATATCAAGTTTCTCATTCTTGAATATCTCAACCATAATAAGATTCAATAATTGATGATTCATCAATATTTCATCTATAAAAATCGTAATTTGTATTATTATAAACAAAAGAAGCTAGACTTGGATACATTGGAAAAACAAATGTAACAAATATTAAAACTATATAAATAGTATTTGAATATCTTTTTTCATTAAGTGAATTTGTTTTTATTCAATCATTTTGTCTAACTATTCTAAGATGTCTATCAATACGAGCTTTTATATTAACTCTATTTTCATTATTTACCAAAATCTTTTTTTAGATAATAAATAGAAAAATAAACATATGTTTGTCTCTCTTCTAACCTCTTAAAAGGTTCTATTAAAACATAAAAAAAATCTTATTTGCTGGAAGATTATATCCAGAAAATAAGATTTTTCAAATGTTTTTTTATGCAACAGATAATACTTCTAATTTAGTTAAATGTGGTCTAAAACCAGTATTTTTACTATATCTTTTTTTAGATTTCATTTTAAAAACTCTAACTTTTTCACCTTTATATTGTTCAACAACTTTTAATTCAACTTTTGAACCAGCAACTGTAGGAGTTCCAACTTTTAAATCTTTTCCTTCTTCATCTGAAACAAGCATTGCTTCAACTGAAAAGTTTGCATTAATTTCTTTATCTAATTTTTTTACATCAATTACGTCACCTTTTTTAACAGTGAATTGATTTCCTCCTAATTCTATAACAGCTATCATGCTATAATAATATTAAAAAATAAATTTTTTGTACTGAGTTTCTGCAAGAAACCAAGTAATTTTAAGTATCAAAACTTAAAAAATAAAAACCCTAATTTTTCTTATTTCTTAAGTTTTAAAATAATAAACATTGAAAAACTAATAATTTTAATTATTCCCTACTCATTATTTATTATAATGGCTGGGATGGTAGGATTCGAACCTACGCATGGCGGAGTCAAAGTCCGCTGCCTTACCGCTTGGCGACATCCCAATATGTGACTTTATTAATAAAGCTTGTGTATTATATAAAAAAAATAAAAAAGTCAAAATTAATTTTGCTTTTTTCATTACTTTTTTTAATATAAAAGAGATTTAATTTTTAATTTATTGAAAATGCTTTGATTTATAAAAATACTACAAAAAAGACCTAGTGATAAAACAATAATTATTTGAAGAATAGCATTTGGTTTAATATATATGATAACTATGTATTACAACTTATTTATTCAAGAAACACCTAATACTTTAGAAAATGTATTTTTCTGGCAAGAAGTAAGTACACAAACTTTAACTTATATAAGTTATTTTATAATAGCTATATGAATAGTTCCTGTAATTATGTGAGCAACTAATATATGTGTTGCTAAAAAATCTATTATGAGAATAGTTCAAATAATTTTTGGTATATCTTTATTTTACATATCTTCAAAAATAATTGAAGGTCCTGATTTAGATATAGATGCACTTGTATTTTTTATGGCTTTTCTTCCATTTTTTGCATGAATAACTGGTAAATGTATAACTAGTAAATGTATGAAATTTGGTGAAAAAGTAACTAAAATAAGAGTTTAATATTAAAAAGATAGTTTTAAAACTATCTTTTTTTATTTTTAAATAAATTAATATAATAATATTATTATTTTGTAAGTTTTTGATTATCTGGCTAATAAGAATAAATAAAATAACTACAAAAGACTACAATTATGTAGCTAGAGTTTTTAAAAAAATTGGTTTTTCTCCCAGAACTATAACTCCAATTATTTTTGTAAAAGCTCTTTTTTATCATACTCTTCAAAAAAAATCATGGAGAAGTATTTCGCTACTTCTAAATTGTAATCATATTGCATTACATAGTTTTTATTCAAATTATTGAAATAAAAAAGAAATAAAACAAATTTTTCACCATTTTTGTGAGTCTAGAGTTATTGTATTTATAGGTGAAAACAAGACTTTTTCTTGTGATGATTTAGATAACAAAGACTACTTTTTAAAATTGACAAAAGATGAGTTAAACAATATATTTGAATCATAATTTAATCTTTAAATAAATAAATTATGTGTTGAATATTTGCTTACAACTGAAAAGAAAATTCTATAGAATTACTTGTAGAATGATTAAGAAAACTTGAATATAGATGATATGATAGTGCTTGAGTTATGTGAGTTAACTCAAAATGAGAAGTATTTTTAGAAAAAGCTATTTGAAAAGTATCAAATTTGGCTGCAAAAGTAGAAAAAAAATTGGATAAAAAAGATAATTTTACATGTTGAATTGCTCATACTAGATGGGCTACTCATGGTAAAGTAACTCTTGAAAATACACACCCTCATCATAGTGAAAATAATAGATTTTATGTAGTTCATAATTGAATTATTGAAAACTACATGAGTTTAAAAGAAGAACTTGAAAAAAAATATAATTTTTACTGACAAACTGATACTGAAGTAATAGCTAAACTTTTAGAAAAATTATTTGATGGAGACATAGTTTCTACAGTTGAAAAAGTAACTAAGAAATTGGTTTGAGCTTATTCTATTGCTGTTGTTGATAGTCAAAATCCAAGTGTATTAATAGGAGCAAAACTTTGAAGTCCTATGGTTGTTTGAGTTGGTGAATCTGGTATTTTTCTATCAAGTGATATAAATGCACTATGAAAAGTAGCAACAGAATTTACAACACTTGATGACAATGAAACTGTTATAATAAAAGATTGAAAATACAATATTTACTCTCTTGCATGAGAAAAAATAAACAAAGAAACTGAAGTAATTACTGATAATATGTGACTTGCAGATAAATGAAGCTTTGAAACATTTACAGAAAAAGAAATAAATGAAGTCCCTCAAGTTTTGAAAAATGCATTAAAATGAAGAATAAATTTTGAAACTAAAACAATAAATAATGAAACTCTTGAAGAATTAAATTCTCTTGAAATAAAACATATTGAGATAATAGCTTCTGGGTCTAGTTATTTTGCATGAGTTGTTTGAAAAAATTGGTTTGAAGAATTAAGTGGAATAAAAACAGAAGTAAGAGTAAGTTCTGAATTTCTTTATGAAAATTTTATACCAAATAAAAAAACTCTATACATTTTTATGTCTCAATCATGAGAAACAGCAGATGTAAGAGAATCTGTTAGAATGGTAAAAGAAAAATGATGTCTGACTTTTGGTATAGTAAATGTAGTTTGAAGTACAATTGCTAGAATGTGTGACATGTGACTTTATACTCATTCATGAATGGAAATTTGAGTTGCATCAACTAAAAATGTAGTTGCTCAATTATCAGTTCTATTACTTATGGCACTTTCAATGTGATTAAAAAGAGATTTACAAGTAAGTGAAGCAAAAAATATAATTGAAAAACTTGATGAACTTGAAGAAAAATTACAATGATTACTAGAAAAACATAAACAATATAAAACTCTAGCAGATAAATATAGTAAATATAATAATTTTTTCTACCTATGAAGAAATTTAGTTTACTGAACTGCTTGTGAATGTTCTCTTAAAATAAAAGAATTAAGCTATGTTCATGCTGAAAGTTATTCTACTTGAGAATTAAAACATGGGCCACTTGCTCTAGTTTGACCAAACTTCCCTTGTATAGTTATAAATCCAAAATGAATAAATAGAGAAAAAACTATTTCAAATATAAAAGAAATAAAAGCAAGAGATTGAGTAGTTTTATGAGTTATAACTGCTTGAGATACTGTAAAAGATATATATGATGATATAATAGAAATACCTAAAACTCATCCTATATTAACTCCATTTTTACCTCTAATACCTTTATGGCTATTTTCTGTTGAAGTTGCTAAAAACTTAAAAAAAGATATAGACAAACCTCAAAATTTAGCAAAAAGTGTTACTGTTGAATAATAAAAAAATCTCCAATAAATTGGAGATTTTTTTATTATATATAGTAAATTGCAACAGCAACTATTATACCAAGTAAACTTCAAGCAAATGCTTCACTTGGAAGATGTCATAATGATTCTTTAAATTTTTTATGTCAAAGTGATTCATTTATAGCAATAGCATGTTGTCATGCCTCAAATCTTACGTTTATAGCATCATAAATTATGATAACAGTAAAACTCATAGCAATAGCAAATAAATCGTGGTTAACTCAATATTTTATAGCTATAGCTGTAGCTAGTGAAACTACTACAGAAGAATGAACAGAAGGCATTCATCAACTTCAAAGTGATCTTGATAGATCTATTTTTCAAGTTTTTAATTTAACAAAGATTCATTTTAGAAAAACAGTAACTACAAAAGTAATTGCTGGAACTAATAATAAATGTTCATAAAAATAATTATATTGCATATATTAGTAATTGTTATTTAATACTCACAATTTCATATTGATACGATCCAGACATTGCTTTTACATCTACTTTATCTCATTGTTTTTTTCAAAGTAGTGCACTTCAAACAGGAGATTCATTTGAAATAGTAGGTAATTCTGCTAATATATCAGATTCTGTAGCTCAAACTATTTTAAATTTCTCTACTTCTTTTGTTTCAATATTTTTAATTTCAACTATTGACCCCATATTTATTCTATTCTTTTTATCAATTGTTTCATCAATTAATTCATAGTTTTTTAATTGTTCTTCTAAATCTAGTATTCTAAGTTCAACTTGAGCTTGTTCATTTCTAGCATCTTCGTATTCTGAGTTTTCAGATAAATCTCAAAATGATATAGCTTCTTTTAGTTTTGCAGCTATTTCTAATCTTTTAGTAGTTTTTAAAAAATCTAATTCTTCTTGAAGTTTAGATAAACCTTCTTTTGTTAAATATATTTTATTTGACATCTTTATTTTAATTAGTTCTTAAAGTATTAAGTTTTTCTTTTATAAGATTATATTCATTTTTTTTAATTTTCAATCAAAAAACAACTCATTTGTGAGATATAACAACTCTAACAAAATTATCGCTTATATCTTGATTTAAATTTACAAAAAATGATTCTTCTCAAAAACTATTTGCTGCATTCATTTTAAACGGAAGTTCAAATTCTAATACAGAAAATATATCATAAACTTCTTTATAAGTTTTTGTTGGGAAAAAATATAGAGTAAGTTCTTTTGAATAGTATTCTAAATAATTATCTGGATATTCATCAGTAATATCAAATAAATTTGTATTTAATTCTAATGCTTGTAAATCATAATTTGAAAAAATATCTAATATATCTTTATAATTTTTTCATAAACTTACATTATTTTTTATTTTTACTTTATTATCTTTATCATCACTAAATATAAGATTATTTTCATTACTTGTTTTAACTATCTCTATATTATCATCTAATTTTATATCATCAATTTCTGATTTTTCAATTTCATCAGATATTTTATCATCTTCATTTTCAACTACATTTTTAGTATTATATGAAAAATCATCATTTAGAAAATCAGATTGCTCTTCTATAGTTAACTCATTTTTTTTAAGATTTTTTAGAAAAAATCTATAATCAGCAGAGATATAATAAAAAATAACATTAATTAAAAATGAAAATATCAAAAATATTATAAATAATATAGTATTTCTCATAGTTTTTAAATGATTATTAAACTTTTATATCTGAGTATTCTAGTTCAATTGGAGTATCTCTTCAAAGTAGATTAACGTTGATTTTAACTGTTCACTTTTTATCATTAACTTCAGTTATTATTCATTCATTTCATTCAAATGCTCATCTAATAATTAAAGCCATATCTCAAACTTGATATTTTGTTTCAAAAGTTTCAGATCTTTCTTCAACTTTTCATTTTAATTGTTCAAGTTCAGCACCAGAAACAGGAACTGGTATATTTCATGCTCATAAAAATCATGTAACATTTGGTGTATTTCTAACAATATACCAACTTTCATTTGTTACATTCATTTGAACCAAAATATAACCTGGTAATAAATTTTTTTGTTTTTTAACTTTTACTCATCCAGATCTAACAGAAACTACATCATGAGTTGGAACATATACATCTAATATATAGTCTTCTAATCAGAAACTTTCTCTTCTTTGAAAAAGTGATTTTCTAACATTTTCTTCTGTTCAAGAAATAACTTGAATTACGTACCATTCTGGCTTTTTAAGCATAGCGTTTATTTTTAAAATTTAAAATTATATTAATTATGAAACCATATTTTTTAAATATAATAATCATTCAGAAAATAATGTAGAAGCTAAAAATAAATATATTCCAAATATAACTAGAACAGTTATAACTATAATAAAATATTTAGTTGTTTCTTGTCTTGTTGGCCATACAACATGCTTTAATTCTCTAACAGAATCTTTTATAAATTGTATCATGTAAAAATAGTTAAAATTAAAAAAAATGTTGCAATTTAATATTCTTGCAACATTTGTCAATAAGGATTATATAATTATTTTATAAATAGTCAAAATAAAATTGTTCTCTTTTTTGTAAAAAGAATTTTTTGTGTTAAAATTAAATAAATATTTATTTAAATTAGATAATATGCTGCGGATAATAATAGTTTTAATTATAATAATTTTAATAGTAATATTTAATTTATTTGTAATAATTTTAAATAGTAAAATTGAAATTTTAGGAAAAAATATAATTTGATTATTCAAAAAAAGAAATAACCAGGTTGTAAGCATCTATCAAGTTTCAAAAAACTATTTAACTAAAAGTGATGAGATTTTTAAAGAATTTTTTGAGTTAAAAAGAAAAGATTTTTGAGAAAATAGCTTTAATATTGAATTAAAAGATAAATTAAATACTTATAAAAAAATACATAACGAAATAAATTTTATATTTAAAATATGCGAACAGCATAAAAAAATATATATAAATTCAAAATATTTATATTTAAAAGATTCTATTTTAGATAAAAGTGAAGAAATATGAAAAAAATTAGAAATATATAATAAAATAAAAAAAGAATATGATTTTTATAAAAAGTTATCAAATATAACTATAATATGATTATTTTTAAAATAAAAAAAAGATGCCTAAGGCATCTTTTTTTTATTTTAATTAAACTCTTCTAAATCTATATACAAATATAATTCCTGATAAAACAAATGCTAATATAAAAATTAAAATTTGTTCTGGTCATGTTTTTGGTAATTTATCTGTATCTTCTGCTTCAGTTAAAACATTTGAATCAACATCTGCTGAATTTAAATCAACTCATCCTAATTCTCCGTTATCAACTCCTACTGGTTCTTCTTCACTAGCAGCATTTAAATCAGGCATAGTTTCATCAATTTCTGCTCAAACAAAAGTAGCTTCAGAATCAACTCAAAATTCAATATTTTGATTTAATACATCTCTTATATTTAAAACTACAACTTTATATTCAGTTCAAACAACAACTTCTTTATCTAAAGTTAAAATTAAATTCTTTTTATTTGTTTTAGATACTTCACTTTCTAAAACTTCTAAAATATCATTTGTATCTTTAATATTTTCAATTCTAAATTCTCTTTCTTCAGCAGATAAATCATTTATTTCATTTGAAAATGATAACTCAACTTTATTTTTTCATACTAAATTTGCATCTTCTAAAACCAATGTTTTTGATTTTCATGAATCACTTCAAGGAGTAATAACAATTATTTCATTTGATTTATATGATTCATTTCATAATTCATCATATCATACTAGAGATAAATAATAAGTAGTTCCTGGAGTTAAATCAAAAAGTGTATAACTAGTACTATCAATAAAGTCAGTATTTTTATCATATGCTACATCTTTTGATGAATCTGTTCAATAATTTATTTTATAAATAAATACTTTATCTACTGCCTCCCAAGTAAAATCTACACTCGTACTTTTAGTACTTGCAGCTTTAAATTCAGCTGATACTGAAGAAATATTTAATATCATAAAAAACGATATAAAAACTAATGATACTTTAGTAAATAATTTATTAAACATAAACAAAAAATTAAAAAATATTTTGAACTTATTTTTTTATAAGTAAACTTACAAATGTAATTATAATTTTTTTTAAAATTTTACAAATTTTTTATGAATAAAAAAATAAATACTTATGGTTTTACAATAGTTGAGTTAGTTGTTTGAATAGCAATTAGTATAATAATTATAATGTGAAGCCTAAGTATAAACTTTAAATCTATTTCAGATAGACAAAATTTAGAAATATTTACTAATAAAATAATTTGAGAAATTGAAAAAGTTAGAAACTATTCTTTAATATGAAAATGAATATGAGTAAATATAACTGTCCCAAAAATTTGGAAAATAGAATTTAATAACTGATGGAATTGAACTTGAACTTGAACACTTATAACAAGCTATTCAATAGATTGAACAACTTGGATTCAAGAAAATACATTAAAAGTAGATAAAAATATATCTATTGATAATATACACTGTATAAGCGTTTGATGAGCTGATGTAATTTTGACTACAACACAGACATGAACAATATTTTTTGAATGATGAAAATATATTTTATGATGAGATTGTCTAAGTTCTTACTCAACTTTAAAAATTGATACATTTAGTAGATGATATGATAGAAATTTAGAATTTGATGTCATAAATTGATTAATAAAAAAATAAAGAAGATTTAAATCTTCTTTATTTTTTTATGCAGCTTTTTTTATACCACCATATTTTCTATCATTTGCAGCAGCTCTTGTAATATCAATTATTTTTTGACTACTAGATGATTGCAAAATTTCTATTTTAGGAGATAATTTATTATTTTCATCAATTATTACTTCCTTAGCTTCTAATAATTCAGAAACCTTAATTCAAGTTTCAACAGAATCAAGAGCGAGAGCACGAGCAAAATCTGGGAATATTCAAAATACTTCCAATGTTTTCATTCTTTGTTCAACTTCCCTTTTATATTCAGGAGAATTTCTATATTTTTCAAAAGATTGTTCTAGGTTTTTAGAAAAACCTGAATTTAAGTTATTATTTAACATTTTGTTTTTGTTTTAATTATAAATTTATATTTCTCCTTTTAATAAATCTATTTCTTTTTTTATTTGCTCATCTATTTTTTGTTTTCTTTTTTCCAAAATAGAGTTTCTTACTCTCTCAACTGAATTTCATATAAGAATTTCTTTTTCAAGTTCTAGAGTTTTTTCGATTTTTTGTATTTTTAAAACTACAAATTCAAAATTATTAATTAAATTTTGTTTTTTTTCATCAGGTAAAAAAGTATAAATTTGAAGTATTTCATGTTTATCTTTTTCTGATACTTTGTGTTTTTCAAATAATTTTTGTAAATATGCGTTCATTTTTATATATTTTTTCTATATATTTAAATATTATCATATAGAATTATACATAGCAAAAATTTTTATCAAATTTTTTTAAAATTATCTTTACTTTTTATAAAATTAAGTTCATAAAACAGATAATAACTCTTCAAGTGATGTTTCTCACAAAATAACTTTTAATAATCAATCATCTTTTATTGGAACCATTCAATCTCAAATTGCTTGAATTTCAAGTTGTAAACGAGATGCATTATTTAATATAAGTGCCTCTAATTTATCTGTAATTTCAAGAATTTCATATAATCCTACTCTTCAATTATAACCAGTATTATTACATTTTGGACATCAATTTTCACTTGCTTTAAATAAAAGTAATTCTTCTTTATTTTTTATATATTTTCAAACTTTTCAAACAATATAATCCTTTATTTTATCATTTGCCTTGTATCACACTTTACAATGTGTACAAAGTTTTCTTGCTAATCTCTGAGATATAATCATTCTTAAACTCGATGTTATAAGAAGTGGATCTACTCATAAATTTACAAGTCTTTGTATAGTATGAGATGCTGAATTTGTATGTATAGTTGAAAAAACTATATGTCATGTAATACTTGCTTCAACTGCCAATTTTGCTGTTTCTTCATCTCTTATTTCTCAAACCATTATTATATCTGGATCTTGTCTCAATAAACTTCTAAGACCCCTTGCAAATGTAAAATCAATAGCTGGGTTAATTTGGGTATGATTTACTCAAGGTATTCTATATTCTACTGGATCTTCAAGTGTTGAAATATTTTTATCTTTTGGATTAAATTGGGATAAAAGTGAAAAAAGAGTAGTTGATTTACCAGAACCTGTTGGTCATACAGCAAGTATCATACCATAATTATCTTGTAAATGTTTTTTTAGTTTCACCATATTGTAAGGCATAATACCTAAATCTTTTAAATCTGGTGGAGTAGAATCTTTTTTCAAAATTCTTATTACACATTTTTCTCAATAAATAGTAGGAATTACAGAGACTCTCATATCTAATTGTTTTCAACCAAATAACTTATAAGCTATTTTTCAATCTTGAGGTAATCTATGTTCATCTATTCTAAGGTAAGCCATTATTTTTATTCTTGCTACTATTGAATCTTTGTGTTTCAGATCAAGAGATTTATAATTAACAAAATTTCAATCTATTCTAAATCTAATAATTATTCAATTATCTCCTGGCTCAATATGAACATCAGATGCTCTTAATTTTATAGCATTTAAAAACATATCATTTACTAGAGATATCAAAAATCAATCCTCTTTTTTTTCTCAATAAGTATTTAAATTTAAATCTGAATTTACAGTATTTTTTATAGTTTTTGATTCATCTGAAGTTGCACCAAATAAATCCTCTACTTTTACATTTTTTGAAGTAGTGGGTTTATTTTTAACAACTCATTTTTTAAAAAGTTCTCAGATATCCATATAAACTATAATAAATTATATAGTATTATTCTAACATAATTCATTTATTCAAACAAAAAAACAAGCTTGACAAACTTGTTTTTTTATAAATCTTTCTTTTCTATCATAGCGATAGTAATTTTTATGTCAAAATAGCCAATATCTTTATATCATAAACCTTCTAATTTTTCCTTTATAGGTTTTAATTCTCATATAACTCAATTAAAATCTCAAATTATTAAATCTTTTACAGATTTTAATTTAGAAAAACTAGTATATTTCATAATATCTGAAAGTCATAATTTAGAATCAGAATAAAGAGAAACAATATGACTTTCTATAGTAATAGGTTTTAAATCTCTAATTTTTGATATTTCTTCTAAGTTTTTTCAAGATTTTAAAAGTTTTAAAGTTTCTTCATATGTATCTACTTTGTCTTTTTTTTCTTTTGGAGTAGATTCTTTTTTATAAAGTGATTTTGTTCAAAGTCTTATTTTAAGATAAGTTTGAAGTTCTTCATTGTCATTTTTCAATAAAAAATCTCTTACAATAGCTATTCTTCAGGTTTCAGTAATTCAAAGTAAAGGAAATTTTCCTTCACTTTTATACAAATAATCAAGAGACATAAGTGCTTCAATAACTGCTTGAATAAGTTCTGGAGTTAAATCACTAAGTGCTCCATAATTTTGATCATCATCCATATGCCATTCAAGAAGTTTTTTATCATTACTTCACCGTAAAAATTTAACAAAAGTTTGTATTCAAAATTTTGTATCAAATTTTTTAACAGCTTCTAATACAAGAGCAAAAACAGAAATTTTTACTATATCTACAATTTCACCTTTTCAAAGATTTTTCTTTTCAATACAAAAATCACAACTTCCACAATTATCTCAGATTTTTTTTAAATCTTCATCATCAGCAAAATAATTTAATATAAATTTTTTTCTACAACTTGGATAAAAAAGAAGTTTTTTAATTTGATCTAATTTGTAATAACTTTCATTTTTTAAAGCTTCTTGATGGTTCCAATCTATTTTTAATGAAGCAGTATTTTGTTTTGCTTGCAAAAGCATAATTCATCTACCTCTAAAATCACTTGGAGTTTCAAAATCATCAAGTCATCTTTTAATTATATTATATTTTTCAAGAACTCTTATAATTGCTCAAACTTTTAAGTCATTTGCAATTCCAGATTCAGAAGCCATTACAAAATATGTTTTAAGTATTTTAGCTCAAGCTCATTCTCAAGTTTTAAATTCTTTATATAAATATTCATAAAAACTTATAATCTCATTTTTTGTAGGATTAGAATTTTCTATAAAAAATTCTTGTATTTTTGTATCTGCAAATGATGCAATAACTACTCAATAACTATTTTTACCATCTCTTCATGCTCTACCTACTTCTTGATAATAATTTTCTATACTTCATGGAAGATTAAAATGAATTACAAATCTAATATCACTTTTATCAATTCACATACCAAAAGCATTTGTTGCTACAATTACTTTATAACTTGAATCCATAAAATTATTTTGTTCTACTTCTCTATTATCTCAAGTCATTTCTCAAGTATAAATTCAAGCTGAAACTCAATTTCAAATCAAATATTCGTATACTTCTTTTACTGCTTTTCTTGAAGAACAATAAATTATTCAACTTCATGGTGTCTTTTCTAATATTTCACTTACCTTTTCAAGTTTTTCTTCTTTTTTACTTATTTCTCTAACTATTAAGCTTATATTTTTTCTATCAAAACCTGTAGTAAAAATAGCAGGTTCTATAAGTCATAGTCTAAGAGTTATATCTGCTCTAACTTTTTGTGTTGCAGTTGCTGTTAAAGCTATAATTGGGAAATCATTATTTATTTTTAATCTTTCTAAAAAACCTTTAAGTTTCATATAACTTGGTCTAAAATCATGTCCCCATTGGCTTATACAATGTGCTTCATCTATAGCAACAAGTGAAATTTTAACTCTTTCAATAACTCTTAAAAATTCATCACTATTTAGTCTTTCTGGAGCTATGTATAAAAACTTTATACTACCATCATTTCTAGATATATCATTTAATATTATTTGCTTATCGTAGTTATCAATTGTAGAGTTTATAAGCTCCGCCCTAAGTCATAGAGTATTTAGTTTATCAACTTGATCTTTCATAAGAGAAATAAGAGGAGAAACAACTATAACAAGTCATTCAAGAACTACTCATGGTAATTGATATGTAAGAGATTTTCAACCTCAAGTTGGCATAAAAACAAGTGTATCTTTTTTATTTAATACACTATCTATTATTTCTTTTTGTCAGTCTCTAAAAGAATTCAAACCAAATTTTAATTGCAATATTTTTTCTAAATCTTTCATTTAATTTTTATTTTTAAAATAACTATTTTTGATTTTAGTTATTTTTAAAAATTAAACAAAAAAGAATATGTTTTTACATATTCTTTATAATGACATTATATAATTTTTCATATCTTCTATATGATTTGGTCTAAGTAATTTTACATCTGTTGGTCAAGAAACTTTATCTAAAAAATATCTTAAATTAGGATTAGACCAAAAATCATTACCTTTAACTTTTGTTTTATTTAAATCTTCAAATAAAACTCATTTTGATATCAAAAATTTATCAAATCCTTTTTTATGTTCTAAATCTAAAAAAGTAGACAATCAAAGTAAAACTCCTATATTTTCTAAATCTTCAAATATTAAATTTGGTATAGTTTTTCAAATATTATTTTTAATATATGTATTTATATCATTGTAAATATTTCAAATTTTTTGGAGTTTAAAAAGTCTTTTAAATCATTTTATTCAATTAAATTTAAGCGAATAAGTACAATCAATTTTATTTTGTTTCAAAATATTTATCATCAATGATTTTGATTTTTCTTCATCCAGTTCAAAGTCTTTTGGAACTCATGAAAGTCATACAAATCTAGCAAATCTTTTTAAATGATCAAGTCTATAGTCTTGTAAATGTGTCAATCAAAAACCTTCTAAAATTTCTCTACAAACACTATCTTCCCATAATAAAGCTCTTATTTCAGTTTTTGGATAATCTTTTAAATCTGCAAAATTTGAAATTTTATTATATTTTAAAAAATTAATTATATACTGACTTTTATTTACATCTTTAGTTTTTAATCCAATTTTAATTCAAAAATTTTTTATATCTTCTTTTAAAATAAATGATTTAAAAATACCTATATTTAAAAAATATGATTCTATTAATAAATCATTTCATACTATTTTATCAAAATCTCTAACTCATAAATCTACTAAATCATCTAAATAATTTATTTTTTGTTCTTTTAATCTATCTCTTATTATAGTAAAAAGTCTATCATTTTCTACATATTCTAATTCTAATTTTTCTCATAAATCTCTATAATCATCTGAATCTATATTTGCAACACTTTTTTTAAATGCTCTAAATACAAAATATTTTATTTCATTATCATCTCAAAAAAATTTCTTAAATTCATTTATTGAAAGTGTATTTAATTCATTTAAATATGTTACTCAATTTTTTTGTAATTTAGTTTTTATACTTTTTTTAATATCACTATAACTTGGTCTTTCTATTCATAAGAACTTAACAAATTTAAGTATTCATTCACTTGATATTTTTGATATAGATTCTCCTGTTTTTTCTTTATAAAAACTAAGTAATTTATCACTTTTTGATACGATTACTTTAAAATCTTCTAATTTTACATAATAAAAATCAAAAAAATCACTTAAATTATTTAAGCTAAAGTATTTTTTTATTATGTCATATCATCATAAATCTATTACCTGTTCTACTTTTGATAAAATTTCATCAATTGTTTCAGATACTTCTGCATCATATCAATTACTAGAATCTATAGATTTATCACCATTTGGTAAATCGTCAATTACCATAAGTTATTTTTATATATTATTATTTATATTTTAACATAAAAAAATAAAAAAAACCAATTTAAAATGTAAAAATATTTATGAGAATAATTCTCATATTAATTTGACTTATGTATTTTTTAAAATAAGCTATATAAAAAGTTTTATATATAAAAAATAATATGGAAAATCCCAATTTTATACTTGCATTTATGCTCACATTATTTGCTTGACTAGCAACTTGAATATGAAGTCTGATGGTATTTTTTAGCAAAAAATTTAATCCAAAAATATTATCAATTTCTCTTTGATTCTCTGCTTGAGTTATGATTTATGTTTCACTTGTTGAAATATTTTCAAAAGCTAAAATAGATTTAATATCTGCTTACTGAGAAGATAAAGGTTATGCTATGACAGTTTTTGCTTTTTTCTTGGGTATTTTATTTATAGCTATAATAGATAAATTAGTTCCTAGTTATGAAAATCCTCATGAAATAAAAAATATGAATTTTGATGAAAATAGTATATCAAAAGAAAAAGAAAAAAAACTACTAAGAGTTTGATTATTTTCAGCATTAGTTATATCTCTTCACAATTTTCCTGAATGACTTGCAACTTTTGTAGCAGCACTTGAAGATCAAAAATTATGAATAAGTATAGCAATTGCTATTGCAATTCATAATATTCCAGAATGAATAGCTGTTGCTATGCCTATTTATTATGCTACAAAAAGTAGAGCAAAAGCCTCTATTATTTCTTTTTTATCTTGATTTGCTGAAATAGTTTGAGCTATAATTTGATTTATAATCATAAAATATTTTTTTACTGATATAAGTTTTTGATTTATTTTTGCATTAATAGCTTGAATAATGGTTTATATATCTCTTGATGAATTATTACCAACGGCTGAAGAATATTGAGAACATCATTTAGCAATTACTTGAGTAATCTTATGAATGTTTGTAATGGCTGTAAGCCTAGTGTTGTTATAAAATAAAAAATCACCCTGCTGGTGATTTTTTTATTTTATAACTCAACTCATAATTAATTCATCTTCTAAATATATAGCACATATTTGACCACTAGCAATAGCTCTTTGCTTTTGAGTAAATTCTACTTTGTAACCATTTTCTTCTTTATAAATTGTGCAATCTTGATCTTCTTGCCTATATCTTATTTTTGCTTTTGCAATAAGCGGGAAAATATAGTCATTTCTAGCTAAGAAAAACATATCATTAACAAAAAGTTTATCTTCATAAAGTTCCAAATCACTTGATGTTCAAACTATTATTTCATTTTTTTCTATATCTTTTTTTACTACAAAAATTGGCTCTGCTTGACCTCATATATCAAGACCTTTTCTTTGACCAATAGTATAATAAAAAACTCACTTATGTTCTCATAATACTTTTCATGATGTATCTTTTACAAGGCCAGGTTTATGTTCTATTTTTTGTTCTAAAAATTTAACCATATCAACTTTTCAAACAAAACAAATTCATTGACTATCTTTTCTAAGTGCATTTGGTAATCAAGCTTTTATAGCTATTTCCCTAACTTCACTTTTTTGCATATTTCAAACTGGAAACAAAGCTTTGCTAAGTTGAAATTGATTTAATCAAGCCAAGAAATAACTTTGGTCTTTTGTGTTATCAATTCACTTTTTTAAATGAAAAAAGTTATCCGTTCATTTTTCTATAATAGCATAATGACCTGTTGCAATCATATCAAATCCATGTTCCAAAGCTTCATCTAAAAATACCTTAAATTTTACTTCACTATTACACATGATATCTGGGTTTGGTGTTATACCTTTTTTATATCATTCATACATATAATTTAATACTTTTTCAGAATAAGTTTCTCTATAATCAAAAGTGAAAAAAGGAATATCTAAATAAGCTGCAACTTCTTTTGCAACTTGTAAATCTAACTTTGTAGGACAAACAGGATTATTTTCATCTAAATAATTTATCATAAATCCTGCTGTTACATCATAACCAGCTTCTTTAAGCAAATATGCAGTTACTGCACTATCTACTCAACCTGATAATCAAACTAAAACTTTTTTCATAAAATTTTTTAATTAATTTTTAGAAAGTATATAAAAAAATAATAAAATGTAAAAAAAACCTGAAAAATCAGGTTTTTTTTATTTGTTTTTTTCTGCACTTTTTTCTTTTGCTTCATTTAAATATGTACATGCTTTATATGGTTTTGGTACATACCAAAACTCTCTCACTTTCTCTCTTTGTTGCTCTATTACAAGAGTACCATAACCTAGTATATTTGGGATTATACCATTTGAATATGCATCCATTTTAGTTATTTTATGCAAATCAATTATTTCTACATTATCAGTATCAAGAAGTGTAGATTTAATAACTATTATTTTATCTTCATGAAATATAAGCAAATTATTGTAATAAGCTATATAATACAAAATTAATTTTATAAATGCATAATTTAATACTATAAATGATAATGGTAGAATTAAATATTTAACTACTTCTTGTCAAACAGAGCTAGACAATTTTATAGCAATTAAATAAAATGTAACTGATACAATAACAAAAAAACTAAATTTCATGTATCTAAAAAACATCATTATCCAATGGCGTCTGATCATTATATAGTCATGTTTTGTATAATAAGTCATTTTTTGCAAAAGTTAATAAAATTAAACTACCCAGAAAAAACAAAATTATAAGTAAAATAATCATTCTTCTTCTTATGATTTTATATCATCTAGAAAGAGATTCTATTCAGGTATTTTCAGTATGCCTATTACTAAGTATTTTTAATCTTTCTATTATAAAAACATATAATAAAACTAAAAATATTAGGTAAATAAAAATATATATAAATCCCATATTTCTTTGTTAATTTTAATTATAAAAAGTATAAGTATAAATATTTAAAAATCAATTTTGATTAACTTATTTCTACTAGTTTCTCAAGATATTATTTTTATGTTTTTTTTGTTAATTTTCAACTCTTTTGATATAAAATCAATTATCTCTAAATTTACTTTTCAATTTTCAGGAATTCATCTTGATTTTATCTTCAAAACTCAATTATCCATAACTCAAACTACTTCTGTTTTTGAACTATTTGGAATAACTTTTATATTTAAAAAAGAGTGAGTTTCTTTTTTATCTAAATAATCAAACAAATTCATAAAAAATTTTTTAAAAAATAACTTTTAGTATATAATATAGATAATTTTAAAAATATAAAAATAAAAATTAGAAAAATGAAAATTTGAATCGATTTAAGATTTGTTAAAAATGAGCTTTATTCTAGATTTGCTATACAGCTTATCAAGACTTTTATAGAGCAAAATAAACAAAATGATTACATAGTTTATACTAACGATTTTTTAGAATGATTTAATTTTGAAAATTGTAATATAAAAAAAGTAAACATAAAAAATGGTTCTATCAAAGAACAATTTGAATTTTTAAAAATATTAAACAAAGATGCAAATAACTTAATGTTATTTTTTAATCACTTTAAACCAGTAAATTATAAATGACAATATATAACTATTATTTGAGGTTTAAAAGATATTTATTATATGAATTTTAGTTCATATTTTGAAAAATATGTTTATCTATTTTTGATGAATAAAAATCTGAAAAAATCTCATAAAATAGTTTGTTTAGATCAAAACACTAAAAATGAATTAATCGAAAAATTTGATATAAAAGAAAGTGATATAAGAATAATAGATTGATTTTTTCCTGAAAGTGAAGTTATTGATGAAGCAAAAAATGAGATAGAAGATATAAATGTAAATATAAGAACAAAATACTCAATAAATAATGATTTTTTTATATATTCTGGTGGAGATTCTATAGAAAAAAATTATGAAAAATTGATAAGTGTTATAACTAGATTAAATAATGATTGAATAAAAACTGACTTGGTCTTTTTATGAAATAATATAGCAACTAACATAAATTTAAGAAACCAAATTTTAGAAAATAAAATAGAAAAAAATATTTATTTTTTATGAGATGTATGAATAAAACAAAAAAAACATTTATACAATGAAAGTTTATGAGTTATATTTCCTAGTTTTTATGAACCGTTCCCTTTTAGACTAAGTGAACCTCTTTATTTTAATACACCAGTTTTATCTTCTGATTTAAAAAATATTAGAAATATTTTTTGAGAGAAAGTTAGTTATTTTTCTCCTATTTCTGTAAATAGTATTTATGAAAATACAAAAAAATATTTACTAGAAAAAAAACAAGAATTAAAACCAAATTATAAAGAAATAAAAGAAAAATATACAAAAGAAAATTGTGCTTTGCAATTAACACAAATAATAAAATAATTATGCTTACAAACAGAAACATAGAGATACTTAAAATCATTGTCCTAGAATACTTAGAAACATGATGAGTTTTATGAAGTAAATTATTATTGCAAAAATATGATTTATGAGTATCAAGCGCTACTGTTAGAAATGATATGGCCAAACTTGAAGAATTAGAACTTGTATATCAACCATATAATTCAGCAGGTAGATTACCAACTTCAAAATGACTTAGAGCATTTGTAAATTACCTGATGGAACAAACTCCAGAACATCTTTTACAAGTAAAAAATGATAGTAAAAGTTGAAATATAAAAAATATATGGGACTTTAGTAGTGATATAAGTAATAATTTAGCAAAAAACACTTCTGAAATAGCATTTTTTATAGCACCTGAAAAAAACATAATGAATTTTTCTGGAACTTGAAATTTTTTAGAAAAAAATCATAAAAGACTATGAGATTCTATTTTTTCTATCATAAAAATGCTTGAAGAAAAAGAAAACTTTATTAAATTTATATCAAATTTTCCTATAAATCCTTGAATAAATGTATTTATATGAGAAGAAAATATACTTCCATTTTTAAAAGATTATACAATAATAGTAAAGAAATTAATAATTGATTGAAATGTATCTTATCTAGGACTAATTTGAAGTTTAAAAATGAATTATAGTTTCAATATAAGTGCTGTAAACTGAATAATCAAATAAAAAAAGAGTTTAAAAACTCTTTTTTTATTATTTCGCGCTATCAATTGCATTTTTTAAGTCAGAAGTATTTTGATTCATAAGCTCTTTAACTTCTTTTGCATCACTAACTGAAGTTTCAAGAGTATCTGCATAATCATCCATTATAACTCCTGCTTCTTTAAAATCTTCACCACAAGAAGTAAGTGAAAATAAAACAAAAATTATTAAAAGTACTTTTTTCATAAAATTAAATTAAAAAATTAAATCTCAAATTATTTTTTTCATATCTGCTTTTAATTTTGCCTTGAAATTTACTTGTTTTCAATATAAATTAAAATCTAATTCATAAGCATGAAGTGCTTGTCTTTGTAATCAAAATTTCTTTAAAACCTCTTCATTTATATGCTTTATTCAATACACTTTATCTCAAATAATTGGATATCCAATACTAGATAAATGTACTCTTATTTGATGTGTTCTTCAAGTTTTTATATTTATCTTTAAAACACTATACTTATTGTCTATATAAGATAAAACTTCTCCATAAGATATAGCAATTTTTGGATTCAGTGGATTTTTTATGGTCATTTTAAGCCTATCATTTGGATCACGACCTATATAACTTTCTATTTTAAATTCTCTCTCAGGAAATATACCATTTACTACAGCTATATAATTTTTTGTTATTTCCCTATTTTTAATAATTTGAGATAAATAATTCATCATAGAATCTGTTTTTGCAACCAATATAATTCATGATGTATCTTTATCAAGTCTATGAACTATACCTGGTCTTTCAACTCAACCAATACTAGGTAGATTTTCATGACAATGATATAAAACTCAATTTACAAGTGTATTTTTTTTACCATCTTCTCATGGAACTGGATGTACATTTAAAAATGGATCTTTATTTATAATAAGTAAATTTTCATCTTCAAAAATAATATCTAAATCCATTTTTTCAGGTTTTACTTCATCCAAAGATTCAGTTTTTAATTCTATTTCTAATTCATCTCTATTTTTTATTTTTATATTTTTATTTATTGTTTTACCATTTAATAAAACTTGTTCTCTATCTATAATTTTTTGAATATAACTTCTAGAAAAATCAATAAAAAGAGTAGATAAATACATATCTACCCTAATAGGTTTATCAGTGTATACGCAAAATTTTATAAGCATATTATAATCCAAGTGAAGATTTAATATCATCAATTTTAGATTGATTTTCGTTTTCTTTTGCTTTAGATTCAAGTTCAATTTGATATAAATCTCATAATTCAATCCATTCTTTTTGTTGTTTTGCAACAAGTTTTTTAATATCTTCTGGATGTTCTTTTGCAAGTTCTCTAAATTTTTCTCTTTCCTCAGAAAAAACCTTAGTTAATTCATCAAATTGAAATTGACTAAGAGTTGGTACAGCATCAACTACTCTCTTCTTCTCCATAGTATTAAGAGAAAGACTGAATTTTAGTAAATCTAAAAAATTTTTTTCATCTACTTCAATTTCATCTGAATGTTTTTGAATCAATGATAAAATTAAAGCATCTACGTCTTGTTCGTTAATTTTTATTTCTTGCATAATTTATTGAAAAATATTAAATTATGTATAGATTATATACTATATTTTATATATTTCAATATTTATTTAATAAAATTAAAAAATTGAGCATATTCAACGATAAAGCAATAGTTTTAAAGATAAATAAAGCAGCTTGAAACAATTCAAATGAAAATAATTTTTGAAAAAAAACTAGTGATAAAGAGCTACTTTATACTCTTTTTACAAAATCATATTGAAAAATTAAAGCTAGTAAAAATTATACTAAAACAGAAAAAAATATAGATTTAGGATATGTTATAAATTTTGAAATTATGACAAAAGAAAATTCAAAAATTCATAAAATAAAAAATATAAAAATAAAAAGTGAATTTAATTTAAATAAAGATAAAAATTTTTATGAATTAAATAAATACTTAGAAATACTAGCATTGGTATACAGAGAAATTCCAGAATGAATCGCTTTTGAAGAAATATTTGATGTGGTGGAAACTATAAATAATTATGAAAAAATAGATGAAATAAAACTTATCTTAGCAAAGATAAAAATCAAATCCCTACTTTGAAATTTGAATGTAGAACATAATGACAAAATAATAGAAAAAATACTTAAGTTTATAAACATTTCCAAAATAGAAAATATACTTAAACTTACTTGAATAAACGAAGAACAAAAAAAAGAATTAGACTTAGTCTAATTCTTTTTTTATTATTTTTGTCATACTGTAATTGCATCTAAGGCAAAATCTCATCTTTCTCAATTTGAAGAAGTATATTGTAGTCTTACAATAGTTGTTCAAGCAGGAATTGTAAGATCTGGAGTTTTTGTCCATGTTTGAGCATAAGAAGTATGTTGTTGTCATGAAATAGTATATCTTGTAGTCCAAGAACTTCAATTATATGTAGCAAAAGTTAATGTTCACATTCTATTACCATATGCATGATAATAAAAATTTATAAAATTCGAATCATCAGTTATATTATAAAATAGAAATGATGTTTTATTACTATATCATTTACCATTTGTACTTGTTTCTGAAAATATATAAGTATTTCAATCATGCCCATTATCTGGTCATGTATTTGCAGTACTTGTATAACCACTATCATAATACCAACCTCATCAAGCTACTGTTTGTCATGTAATTACTGATGTATTTGTATTTGTACCTCATGATATATACCATGCTCATTTATTATTTCATTCAAAATTAACATAACTTCCAGAAGGTGCTTTACAAGCTTTTGTTAAATCTGGATAAACAGCAAGTGCTGCATTTTTTACATTCCAATCTATACATACTTTTGATAATGCTGATATTTTAGTTGTATATATTTTATCATCTAGTGCTAATATTTTTCAAGATATATTATATCAATCAAAAGCAGATAAGCTTGTAATAGAAGAATTTCAATAAATATGTAATATATCTGGTGATATAGTAGATAATGAGCTTATATTTGATAAACTATTATTTGCTAAATAAACTTGTTTTAATCATGTTAATGATCAAATAGTTGTAATAGTAGATATATTATTATCATTTAAATTTAAAATATCTAAATTTGATAATCCTGATAATCAAGTTATGTCAGTTATATTATTATCATTTGCTTTCAATTCAACTAAACTTGTAAGTGATGAAACTCAACTTAATCAAGTAAAATTAGATCAACTTATATCTAAATAAACTACATTTGTTACACTTGCTAATCAAGTTAATGAACTTAATGCATTATTATTTTGTAAGTAAATATTTGTAGCATTAGTTAAAAGTGCAAGTTTTGAAATATCTACTAAATTATTGTTATTTAATCTTAGATTTACTCATACTCTAGTTAATGAATCTAATCAATCAAGTTTTGTTAAATTATTAGTGCTTAAATCAAGATTTCAAGTAACTTGTACTAATGGTGTAAATTTTACTAAATCACTATCATTTAAAGACTTAGAACTACAATTTAAATCTCAAGTATATACTCAAGTAGTAGAATTAAAGTTTGCATTAAAAGTTACTTCAGGTATTCAACATTTATCTCTTAATACAAGTTTAAATTGTTCTAATGGACTTAAATCACAAGAAGTACCATTCCAATTATATCATACATCACATTTAAAATGACATTGATTTGATCATGGAGTTGTATCATTATAAACTCATACATTTGTTGGTAACCAATCTGTACCATTCCATGTTTGACTTATACTATTATCACCAAACCATACTGAATTTGGCACATTTCATGTACAAAGTATTCATGTTTGAGTATCTGGATCACAAGTTTTTGTTGTTGAATTATATGTATAATTTGTATTACAAGTATATCTACATTCAGTTAAACTTGAAGTTAAATTATATACTCATTCTACACTTGGAGACCATTCAGTACCATTCCATGTTTGAGTCATACTATTTACAGAATTTCTTGTAGAATTAGGTGGAAAAATACATGTACCATTTTGTGTAGCAGGAACACAAATACCTCATACATAATCATAATTATCTTCACATTTAAATTTACATGTTGTTGTAGATGATGCTAAACTATATACTCATTCAAGTGTAGGAATCCATTCAGTACCATTCCATGTTTGATTTATTTTTTCTGCAGTATTCCGAACAGCATAAGCAGGTATTCATGTACAATCTCATTCATTTGTAATAGCCTTACATTCGCTACCATCCCAATTATGGTAAGGTAAACATTTAAATCTACATTGACTTGTACTAGCTATAGTATTATATACTCAAGCATTTGATGGTAGATAATTTGATATATCTAAATCCCAAGTTTGATTAATTTTATCAGTAGTATTCCATTCTGCATTTATAGGTAATCAACTACATGCTACATTTGTTCTTGTTAAAACAGAAGGAGTACAAGTATTATTTGAAAAAGTATATCATGTTTTACATGTAAAATAACAAGGTGCACTTGCATTTGTATTTTGCCAAGGAGTATTTGATATTGATGGATTTCAAATTTCATAATCAGCAAATATATGTTTTTGTTCAGCACAAGAATATATATTATCACTATAATTATCTATAACTTTAGTAATATTTGCAAGTAAAGCACCTCAAGTAGATGATACTATTCTATCATTTCTTAAAATTACATTGTAATAATCTGCATTATCAGATTTTATATCTAATGGTGATGTTGCATATTCATGAACAGGAACTATTTCATCATTAAAAAATATTCCTATTTCTTTGCTTCAAACAAGATAAGGAACTCTACCATTATTATCTTTAATAATTGCTTTTTTATATCATACTCATTTTAAATTTTCTTCATCTTCAAGTAATGACATTATTTGAAAATACTTACCATTTGCAGATAATGTAAAAGCAAAATAAGTGTCATCTTTTGGATCAATTCAATCCATAGAATACCCTATTTTTTCTATAAGTGTTGGTCAAAAATATCACTGAAACGCTTTTGGTACTCAATTAAATTGTATTTCAATAGCTCATTCTGGTTTCAAAGATATTCATTTATTTATAGCCAAAACTATACCATCTCTCATATTATTAATTTGAGTAATTCTATTACTATCTCTAACTCAAACCATATAAGATGTAAATGATACAAAAGAGATAGTTCATATAATAGCAATAAGCGCCATAACTACTATCAATTCTATTAATGTAAATCACTTTTTACCCATTTTATAAAAATTAAATAATATATCTAAAGAATTATATCATAATAAAATTTAAAATTTAAAAAAAACTACTTTACTTTCAAGTAAAATAGTTTTTAATATTAATTACATATATAATGTTTCTTTGATCATAAATTTACTCAGAATGTATCATTAAATATAACTTGATATGTTCAAGGAGTTGGTCATCAAGTATAGTAATTTATACATAATGGTGATGTTCAATCTATTCTTGTATCAGGTGCATCATGAAGTAAATCATCATACATATCATTATCTACATAAAATATAAAATCTGAGCTTGTAGTAGAAAATGTATTTAATGGAGATAAATCAGTTATAGATGAGTCTACTATATTTAATGTATATAATTTAGTTAAAGTTGATACTGGAGATATATCTATAATATTTAAATTATTTGATAAATCTAAATGTGTTAAATTTGGCAAAGAAGAAATAGTAGATAAATCTGAAACTGAAGTTCAAGCCATCAATAATTGTTGTAATCAAATAGCTCATGCAAATGTACCTATTTCAACTATACTTGTATTAGATATATTAAGAAAAACTAATTTATTTAATGTTACTAAATTAGAAATATCAACAATTGCATTACCTGATAAATTTAAAGTTTCTAAATCTATTAATGTAGAAAGTGGAGATACATTTATAATTCATGAATTTTCTAAATCTAATCTTTTTAATGATGTTATAGTAGAAAGTGGTGTTAAATTTGAAATAGTATTATATGATAAGTCTATTTCATTTATTGTAGTTATAGATGATAAACCTGATAAATCTGTAAGACTTGTAAAACGAAGTGATAATTTATTTAATATTCTTAAATTTGCCAATCATTCAGTATCTGAAAATAAATTTCTATCTGGATTTGCAAATGGATCTCATAATATTAAATCTCAGCTTAAACTTTTTAAAGGTAAAAATAAATCTAAATCATCATCTCTTAAATTTTTGTTGGCACAATTAATTGTTCAATTATAATGTCATGTTGTTTCATTGAATTTTGATGCATATTCTGCAGCAGGTACAAGACATTTATCTACAATTATATTTCTGAATGCTTCATTAGCCATAAGAGTAATTTCTGTTTTTGCAGGTTGTTTTTCACAAAATATTCAAGTATATCAATTTGTACATTGATATGAACAAGCTTGTGTTGTATCTCATTTTATCCAATCTTGATTTGACTCATTTGGGCTTCATAAATGAAAAGTAGCATTAACTATAGAAGGTTGAGGTTTACAAGTTTTACCAGGATCAGAATAACATGGTCATGTTTTATATAAACTTTGAGAAGTAATTGGAGAAAGTATTTCTCAATTTGAAAATAATAACTTATATCATAAATCTGTACTACAATCTAAGTTTATAATTCAACTTGTAGTTAAATTTAAAGGGACAAAATCAGAATCTACAATTATTCAAATTGTATTTTTACCATATACATATGGTATTTTTTCATCACTAGTATAATTAACTATACCATTTGTAGCTCTTTTTGGTAAGTTTTCTACATTATCTAGAATTGTATACATATCATATTCCCTACCATTTACTCAAAGAGCAAATGTAAAAGGTTTATTATCTCTTGGGTCTAATCAACTAGAAAAATATTTTATTTTTCAAATCACATCTCTTCAAGCTGATCATTGAACAGAATACTTTTGTCATAATACATTTATCTGTATTGAATTTTCTGGATTAATTGAAATTCATTTTGATAAAGCTAAATCTATACCATCTCAAATAGTATGAACTTGAGTTACTCTATTTGTATCTTTTGTATCAGTAACATATGAAATATATGACATATATCATAAACTTGATAGTATAACTAAAACTGACATAACTACTATAAGTTCAACCAATGTAAATGCTTTTTTATTCATAAAATATATTAAATATAAACTATAAAAATTATAAATATTTTTTCTTAAATTAAAACAAATAATGCATTTACAAAGTAAATACATTATTTATGATTAATATCATACATTTTCTCTTATTACTTTTAGCATTTGTAAATCAACATCACTTATATTTTTAGGCATAAGAGCATCTATTTTTACTAAAAGATTTCATTTTTTACTTCACTCACTTTTTCAAAAATCTTTAACTCTAAATTTGGTACCTGGTTTAGTATTTGCTGGTATTTTTAAAGTAGCTTTTTGTCAATAAACTCACGAAACTTCTATTTTACATCACAAAATTAAATCAAATATAGGAACTTCATATGTTTTTTCAAAATCAAAAGTTTCTTCTTGTTTTGGTTCTTCTCTATGAGAAGATTTTCTTTTTATATTTCATCACGGATTTCAAAATAAATCTTCAATATTAAATTCAAAACCTGAACTTCTTCTATTTGATCATCACATACCAGAAAATATATCTTCAAATCATCAAAATCAAGAACTAGAAAAAGGGTTTCATCATCCAAATGAATTTCAAGAACTTCAAAACATATCATATTGTTTTCTTTTTGATTCATCTCACAGCGTATCATATGCAGAATTAATTTCTTTAAATTTTTCTTCTGCTTTTTTATCTCATGAATTTCTGTCTGGATGATACTCCATAGCCTTTTTTCTATATGCTTTTTTTATATCTTCACTAGTTGCATTTTTATCAACTCACAATACATCATAAAAATTATTTGACATTTTAATATTTTTAATTATAAATTGTATATATTTACAAAATAACTTAAAT